>DASTTC010000247.1:0-4412 GCA_035760345.1 Burkholderiales bacterium
CGCGTGCCGCACATCTCGCGCCTGATGGTGTCGAGCGTCGGCGAGGTGATGAGCCACGCCGACACGATCGTGATCGGCAATGCGTCGCCCGAGTTCACCGATGTGCCCGAACGCCTGCGCGAGCGTCAAAGCATCGTGGACCTGGTGCGCATCAACGGCTCGCGCAGCGTCGCCGGCGTCTACGAGGGGTTGTGCTGGTGACGGGCGCGCCGAAACGGGTCCTGATGCTGGTGGAGAACCTGCCCAGCCCGTTCGACCGCCGCGTGTGGCAGGAAGCCACCACGCTGCGCGACGCGGGCTATACCGTGTCGATCATCTGCCCCACGGGCAAGGGGTACGAGAACAAGTTCGAGATCCTGGAGGGCATCGCGATCTGGCGCTATCGCCTGCCGCTCGAGGGCGCGGGCGCGCGGGGCTACGCGCTGGAGTACTCGGCGGCGTTGCTGCAGACGTTCGTGCTGTGCTGGCGGGTGCTCGCCACGCGCGGCTTCGACGTGATCCACGCCTGCAATCCGCCGGACCTGTTTTTCCTCATCGGCCGGTGCTTCAAGCTGTTGGGCAAGAAGTTCGTATTCGATCATCACGACCTCGGTCCGGAGCTGTACCACGCCAAGTTCGGGCGTCGGGATGTCTGGTACCGCCTGATGCTCAGGCTGGAGCGCTGGAGTTTCCGCGCCGCCGACCTCTCGATCGCCACCAACGAGTCCTATCGGCGCATCGCCCTCGAGCGCGGCGGCATGGCGCCGGATCGCGTCATCGTCGTGCGCAGCGGGCCCAGCCTGGAGCGCATGCAGATCCGCCCGGCCGACGAGCGGCTGAAACGGGGGCGGCGCCATCTCGTCGGCTATGTCGGCGTGATGGGCCGGCAGGAAGGCATCGACTATCTGTTGCGCGCGGTCCGGCACGTGGTGTTCGACCTGGGCCGCACGGACATCCATTTCGGGTTGGTGGGCGGCGGTACGTCGCTCGGGGCGATGCAGGCGCTGGCCGCCGAGTTGGGCGTGGGCGAGTTCGTCACGTTCACGGGACGCGTGCCCGACGACGACATGCTGGCGATGCTCAATACCGCGGATGTCTGCGTCAATCCGGACATCGCCAACGAGATGAACGACAAGTCCACCATGAACAAGATCATGGAGTACATGGCGCTGGCCAAGCCGATCGTCCAGTTCGACCTGGCGGAGGGGCGCTGTTCGGCGCTGGCGGCATCGCTCTATGCCAAACCCAACGACAGCGCCGACCTGGCTGCGAAGATCGTCGAGTTGATCGACGATCCGCAGCGGCGCGCCGACATGGGCCGCTACGGGCGCCTGCGCGTCGAGAACGAACTGGAGTGGCGCCACGAGGCGCCGCGACTGCTGTCGGCCTACGACAGCCTATGGAGCGGCCGCGCGCCGCAACGGCAGGCGCGTGAACGCCCCGGCCTGCCGTCGCTGCGGTTGTAGTCCGTTGCGCGTCCTCGCGGCATGCCTAGCCCTGGCGCTCCTGGTTGGATGCGGTAGCGGCTTCGAGTCTGCGGGCGGCGGGGGCGCCAGTGCTGCGCCACCGGTATCGATCGTCGCCGCCAGCCGGGTGGTCGATGAGAACGGTGGCACCCTCGCGGTGACGGGGTCGTCGCCGATCGCCGGAACGCAGGCCGTGTTCCCGGCGGGCGCGCTGTCCGGGGCGACCATGGTCACCCTCAGCCAGATCTCCGGCGCAGCCGGCGTTCCCGGCGACGTCCTGGTGGTCGAGCTGGGACCGGCGGGTACGGTGTTTTCGCAACCCGTGACTGTGACCCTCAAGGTCTTGCCCCAGTACCTCACCAGCCGCGGCATCAGCGACCCCGCGACGTTGAAAGTCGTCGCCCTGAGCGCGGGCGCGTCGGGCGAAACGCTGCGCACGGTATCCCTGGACCCGTCGCAGCACACGGTGAGCGCGCAAACCACGCGCGCCGGCCGCTTCGCCGTGCTGGGCTACACCAATGCCACCCTCTCCGGCACCTACGGCTTCAACTTCACCATCATGGATGCCAGGTTCGGGTCGCCCGGCACCCTCGACGTCGAAGTTCCCGATATCCCGTTCGAAGGCAGATTCGAGGTGCCGTTTCCGGGCTATGCGTTCGCCTCGGAGTTGGGGACCATCGCGTTCGATGGCGCCGGCAATTATTCGTGGTCCGGCATCCGCAGCAACGGCGGCACGCCGGTTGCGGTATCGGGCGGCGGCATCTACTCCGTGAGCGTGGACGGATCCATGGCGCTGGATATCGGCCCCGTCGGCAACGTGCTCGCCGGCGGCAGCGCCTTCGTTCTCGTCTCGCCCACCGGCGACGTCGTCGAGCTGGGCGTGGGCGTGAAAATCGCCGGGGGGTACAGCAATGCCAGTCTGCGCGGCAGCTACGGCGTGGCGCACTACGCCTCCGACGCGACGGCCGGCCCATTGAACAGGATCAGGCTCAATGTGCGCAGGACGCCGTTCAACGACACCGTCGACGTGCCCTTCCCCGCGTACGCGTTCACGACCGAGCTGCGCTCGGCGACATTCGATGGCGCGGGCAACTACACCTGGTCGGGAGTCCGCAACCGGGGCGGCAACTCGAGTTCGGTGACGGGCAGCGGCACCTACGCCGTAGCCGGCGATGGCTCCCTGTCGCTGGACAGCGGGCTCACCGGTCACCTGCTCGCCGACGGCAGCACCTTCCTGCTGACTGCGGCGAGCGGCCAGCCGATCGAGATCGGCGTGGGCCTGAGGAGGGGCGGGAGCTTCAGCGCCGCCAGCCTTGGCGGCACCTACGCCCTCGTGTTCTACACTTCCGACCCGGCGGACGAGGCCGCCGGCACGATCGACATCGACATTCCCGACACGCCGTTTAACGGCGCTTTCCCAGTGCCGTTCCCCCTCGCCGCGTTCAGCACCGAACGGCGCAGCGTGACCTTCACCGGGGCAGGCGCCTATACCTGGTCGGGAACCCGCAATCGCGGAGGCATCACGAGCCCGGTGTCCGGGAACGGAACCTACACGGTCGCGGCGGACGGCAGGCTGACCACCGACGGCGGACTCGCCGGGTACGTACTCGCCGGCGGCAGTACGTTCATCCTCAGCTCGACCAGCGGGCAGGACCTGAGGATCGGCGTGGGCATACTCAGATAGCGCAGGTGCCGGAAATGGACATCGGCAGCACAGTCGATCAGAGGCGTGTCCGGGAATACTGGGACGGCAAGCCCTGCGATTCGGATCTGAGCCACAAGACCAGGCTGTCGCGGGAATACTTCCTGGATATCGAGCGCCAGCGCTACGCGCTGCAACCGCACATCCTCGAGGTCCTTTCGAAGATCGATTGGCGCGGCAAGCGCGTCCTCGAGATCGGGTCCGGGGTAGGTACCGACGCGCGCGCCATCATTGGAATGGGCGGCGTCTACACCGGCATCAATGTCGATCGAGCGTCCACCGAGGCGACGTCGCAGGCATTGCGGGCTTTTTCACTGCCTGGCATCGCGCTGCAATGCGATGCGACTGGCCTCGATTTCCCGGACGGCGCGTTCGACGTGGTGTATTCGTTCGGCGTGCTGCACCATATCCCGGAAGTCGAGAAAGCCGTCGCCGAAATTCGACGGGTTCTGAAGCCCGGCGGCGCTCTGTTTCTCATGTTGTACAACCGCAGCTCGATCAACTACACGGTCGAGATCATGCTGCTGCGCAAGCTTGGGCTGCGTATGCTGTGCCTTCCTGGCGCGATCGCACTGCTGGCGCGGATGGGGTTCCCACGCCACAAGTTGGAGCGCCACCGCGAGTTGGCGGCGCAACTCGGTACCCTGAAGGACGACGAATGGCTGAGCCGGAATACGGATGGACCGGACAATCCACACTCGAAGGTTTACGACGCGGCGCAGGCGGCCGCGCTGCTGTCCGGATTCCGCATCCTGCAGAATGAGGTTCACTTCTTCGACCATCGGCATTGGGGATTACCGGGGCGCCTGCTGCCGCAGCGCGTGCGGCGCGCCCTGGGTCGGCGCTGGGGCTGGCATCGCATCGTGCATGCGGTGAAAAACTGAGGCACCGGGTCCCCCACCGTGCGCCGGCTCCTGCAGGGTGCGATCTGCCTCGGCCTGTTTCCTGGTGCCTCGATGGCCGATCCCGAATTCTCCTGCATGTTCGAGCGAGCGCCGCAATCCTGCGGCTTCGTTGAGCAGGCCAAAGGCGCGGACCGCGTCTCGCTGGTGCGGATCGCCGGCATGAACGGCGTGCGCCTGCACACCAGGCCCGGCGACAGCCACGTCCGCGGCAGCCGCGCGGCCGAGCGCACCGACCTCGCTCTGTCGCAGCGCGCAAGCGACTGTTACGAGGGCAAGGAGCACTGGTGGGCGCATTCGGTGCTGTTTCCCGAGGACTATGCGGCGCCGCCCGAAAGCACGGCGTCGACGTGGAATTTCGGC
>DASTTC010000248.1:0-11114 GCA_035760345.1 Burkholderiales bacterium
CGTGGCTGGCAGGCGCAAACTGAAGGCCGATAATCACGAGGGCGGCCATTCCTGCCCCTTGAAAAAGGGTCAGTGGGATTCCCCGGAGCCACGCGTCGCGGCCGATCGCGCGAAAGTGCAGCATCACCCAAGGCAAAAGAAGCAGCGCGCCAACGCCGAATCGCAGCAGGATCAGGTCGTGCGGCGCGAACGTGCCGCTAACGCCCGCCCGGGTAGCCACGGGGTACGAGGCCCAGATCAGAACGGCCGCGGCTGCCGCGGCGTGGCCGCTCACCGCGAAGCGGCTTCGGACATCGGGCATCCGCTCCGGCGCCGGCGCCGGACCGAAGTAGCGTACGCGGCCACTGGCCGTTCGGGATCGAGGTTGGGCTTGACGATTGTCTGCTCATAGCGCGACCAGGCTTCGGCGGGAAATTCGGCCGGATGCTTTATCACACCGAAGGCGTTTGAAACCTCGTCGGCGTACGCGCTCCTGTGCAGCGGCTGAACCTGGATCAGCGGGGTCTCGGTGCTAAAGTGAATCGGAACGTCGGTCTTTATCAGCCGGAGGGCGGTGAACAGGGGACCGAACCACCGGTCCGTCTCGACGATTGCCTCGTATACATCGAACGCGAGATTGCGCGGCAGATTGGCCGGAGGCCGCACCAGCACGCTCCAGTTCTCGGCGCTCTCGATCATCAGCCCGGTCCAGACTTGGATGACGCCTGGCTCCGTCACCGCGGTCAGAAACGGCGGCGAAAATCCCCGCAATCGGCTCGGCGCAACCCGGTCGAATATCGTCTGATAGCCCGGAAACTGTGCGCTGGTGAGCGGGTACCAGGCCTTGGCTCCACGATAGGTCCAGATGACCTGCGATCCATCCCACTGCAGCGTGAAGTCGATTGGCGGAAACACGTACCACCCGAAGGACGAGGCTGCCCTGAGCGCCTCGCAGTACTGAAAGCCGCGTGCAGGCAATGTCCCGAGCCCCGATGGGTCGGCACGCATTGGCGCCCGGCATTCCGGGATCGCACCGTAGAAGGTCACGGCCGCAGCCGGCTTTTGTATCGCGTTCATGTTGGGTCCTTCTGGTGAGGAATGCTGGCGCGCGGTCCACGACGCGCCAGCTGCCCAGTACGCTACTTGCGGAGACTTGCTGGCGCCATACCGGTGCCGAATCGGATCGCGCCCGAGTCGGCCGTCGCCTTGTCGCGCGAGCGCACGATGGTCGCCGGTGCCATTCCGGTGCCATATCGCACGCGGCGCGTGTCGGCGATTTTCTTCGTGGGCTTGCGTACGACTGGAAGCTTCTTGCTTGTCATGTGTTTCTCCTTGCATGCTGTTGGTGGATGATCTCGATCGCGCACCCCATGCTGCAGCGGCGCGAACGCGATTGACACCCGCCGGCGCCCGCTTCATCAAGCGCGCCCGCGCGGGGAAGAATGAAAGGTTTGATCCGCTGCAGCCCAGGCGGGGCGAAGCGCCGCTCGCGGGAGGCAAAGCGCGACCGGCGCCGGCCCGGGCCAGACCGGCCGGAGCGGCGATGCGCCGGTTTGGTTCGAAATGTGTGCGTAAACACACCGTCCGGTGTCGATTTGCGTCCCGGCTTCCCCCGCCAGTTCAGAAGTGCCCTACGTAATATCAAACTATTACTTGATCCGTATGAGGTTTCTGCCATCCTTGTCGGGCACACGGTGGCACTCGCGCCGCCGCGCAATGGACCTTATGGCGCAAGAGCCTCAAATGGCGTTGCACCCGGCCGCGCCGCATGCGGCGGCGCCCGTCGCGTTCTTCAGCCGCCGGCGTTTGTGGCTCGCGGCGATTCTCGGCGCAGCGGTCCTCGGGTTCGTCGTCTCGTCGTGGCATCGCTACGTCACCCTCGAGCGCGAGCTGACCGAGGCCGCGCTGGCGCGGCACGCCGCGGTCGGCGCGCTCGCGGCAAGCACGCTCGCGGTCAAGTTCGAGCGCCTGGTCGACGTCGGCGTCGCGCTCGCCACGCGCGTCAGGTTCCAGGAGCTGGTCGCGGCCGGGCGCTGGAGCGAGGCCGCGCAGATCCTGCAGCGCGTCCCGCAGGACTTCGACTTTGTCGACCGCCTGTTCCTCGCCGACGCGCGTGGCACGCTGCAGGCGGACGTGCCGCAGGCGCCGCAGGTCGGAGGCAGGAGCTTCGCGCACCGCGACTGGTTCAACGGCGTCAGCCGCGACTGGCGGCCCTACGTGTCGCAGCTCTATCGCCGCAGCGCCGCGCCGCAGCGCAACGTGATGGCGGCCGCGGTCCCGATCCGCGGACCCGGGGACGCCGCCGCCGGGATCCTGGTCCTGCAGGTGAAGCTCGAGGCCTTCTTCGATTGGGCACGGCGCATCGATCTCGCGAGCCGCGTGCTGATCGTCGACGCCGCGTGGCGCACCGCCTTTGATTCGCAATCGCCGGCAGGCGCCCAGCTCGACGATGGCGCCGCGCATCCGCTGGTGCAGCGGTTCGCCCCTGGCGCGTCGCTTGCGCAGGTGGTGCGCGATGCGCCGGGCGGCCAGGAACTGGTATTGGGCTTCGCCCCGGCGGCGCACGGCTGGAGCGTGGTGACCCTGCAGGACGGCGCGTCGGCGTTCGCCGCCCGCAACGCGCTGCTGCGCCAGATGCTGCTCGACGGCGCGCTGATCGCGCTGTTCGCGGTCGCAGCGATCGTGTTGGCGACGACGGTGGTGGTGCAGCGGCGGCGTGGGGCGGTCGATCGGACGCAGCGCGCCGAGCTCGAGCGCGCGCAGGCGGGGCTCGCGCAGCAAGCCGAGCGCCTGCGGATCGTGCACGAGATCGACCGCGCCATCATCGCGGCGGAGGCGCCGCAGGCGATCGCCGCCGCGGTGATCCGGCCGCTGCGCGAGCTCCTCGGGGTGCCGCGCGCGATCGTGAATCTGTTTGATCTCGCGGCCGGCGAAGTGGAGTGGCTGGCCGCGGCCGGCCGCAGCCGCACGCGGATCGGGCCCGGGGTGCGCTACCCCATCCGCCTGATGGGAGACGTGGCGGCGCTCAAGCGCGGCGAGCCGCAGGTGATCGATACGCAGACGCTGCCGGGCGGCCCGGAAACGGATGCGCTGCTCGCCTCGGGCGTCAAGGTGTACATGGTGGTGCCGATGATCGCCGGCGGCGAGCTCATCGGCGCGCTCAGCTTCGGCGGCGATCAGGCGTCGTTTCCCGAGGAGCAGGTCCGCATCGCCCGGGAGGTGGCGACGCAGCTCGCCATCGCGATCGCGCATGCGCGCCTGTTCGAGCGGGTCAAGCGCAACGCCGAAGAGCTCGAGGTGCGCGTGCGCGAGCGCACCGCGGCGCTCGAGGCGGCCAACAAGGAGCTGGAGAGCTTCAGCTACTCCGTGTCGCACGACCTGCGCTCGCCGCTGCGCGCCATCGACGGGTTCTCGCGCATCCTCCTGGAGGACTACGCCGCGACGCTGGACGCCGAAGGCCGGCGCCTGCTCGGCGTCATCCGCGACAACAGCCGCAAGATGAGCGAGCTGATCGACGACCTGCTGGAGTACTCGCGCCTCGGCCGCAAGCCGCTCGCGAGCGCCGACATCGACATGCGGCGCCTGGTCGATGAGGTGCTCGCGGAGCTGCCGGCGTCGGGCGGCAGCGCGCCCAGGCTGGAGCTCGGCGAGCTGCCGCCGGCGCGCGGCGATCGGACGCTGCTGAAGCAGGCCTGGGCGAACCTGCTGGGGAACGCGGTCAAGTTCAGCAGCAAGCGCGCGCAGCCGCTGATCGCGGTGAGCGGGCACGAGAACGGCGCGCAGTGCGTCTATTGCGTGAAGGACAACGGCGCCGGGTTCGACATGCGTTACCAGGACAAGCTGTTCAGCGTGTTCCAGCGGCTGCACGGCGCGGACGAGTTCGAGGGCACCGGCGTCGGTCTGGCCATCGTGCAGCGCGTCATCGCCCGGCACGGCGGGCGAGTCTGGGCCGAGGGCGCGCCGGACGCGGGCGCGGCTTTCCATTTTTCGCTGCCCAAAGGAAGCCCAGATGGACAAGTTTGAGAACGTGGACATCCTCCTGGTGGAAGACAGCCCGACGGACGCCGAGCTCGCGCTGCGCGCGCTGCGCAAGGGCAAGCTGGCGAACCACATCACCTGGGTGAAGGACGGCGCCGAGGCGCTGGATTTCATCTTCCGCCGCGGCGCCTACGCCGGCCGTCCCGAGCAGTACCCGAAACTGATACTGCTCGATCTGCAGCTGCCGAAAGTGGACGGACTCGAGGTGCTGAAGCGCATCAAGGGCGACGAGCGCACGCGGGTGATCCCGGTCGTCATGGTCACCTCGTCGGCCGAGGGGCGCGACATCGCCGAAACCTACAAGCTCGGCGTCAACAGCTACATCGTCAAGCCGGTGGCGTTCGAGCAGTTCAGCGAGACCGTGGCCGCGGCCGGGTTCTACTGGATGCTGACGAACAAGGCGCCGCAGTAGGCGGACCCGCGATCATGAGCAAGCCCGAGCGCATTCGCGTCCTGCTGGCGGAGGACGTCCCCACCGACGCCGAGCTCGAGCTGCGCGAGCTCAAGCGCGCCGGGATGCGCATCGAGCACCGCCTGGTCGAGAGCGAGGCGCAGTTTCGCCTGGAGCTCGAGCGCTTCTCGCCCGATGTCATCCTCTCGGATTTCACCATGCCGCAATTCGACGGCATGGCGGCGCTCGCCCTGGCGCGCGAGGCGGCGCCCGACGTGCCGTTCATCTTCGTCTCCGGCACCATCGGCGAGGAGTACGCGATCCGCGCGCTGAAGAACGGCGCCACGGACTACGTGCTGAAGACCAACCTGGTGCGCCTGCCGGCAGCGGTGGAGCGCGCCTTGCAGGAAGCACGGGAGCGGGCGGACAAGCGCGCCACCGAGCACGCGCTCGACGCGACGCGCCAGCGCCTCGAGAGTATCTTCCACTCGTTGCCCGACGTGGTGTGGTCCGTCGGGCTGCCCGAGCGGCGGCTGATCTACGTCAGCCCGGCGGTGGCGCAGGTCTACGGACTCACCCCCGAGGAGGCGCTGACGACGCCGGGCTTCTGGGTCGACGCGATCCATCCCGAGGACCGCGAGCGGGTGATGGCGGAGTGGCCGGGGTCGTCGCCGGACAAGGTCCACGATGCCGAATATCGCATCGTGCGGCGCGACGGCGTCGTGCGCTGGATCAACGCGCGCCGGCGCGTGTTCACGAGCGCCGCGGGCGTGCCCGAGCGCGTCGACGGCCTGGTGCGCGACATCACCGACGCGGTGGGCCAGCGCGAGCGCCTGGCGCGCCTGAGCCGCATCCGCGACCTGCTCGGCGTCGCCAACGCGGCGTTCATGCGCCTGCACGACCGCGACGAGCTGTTCGCGGAGTTCTGCCACATCGCGATCACGCGCGGCGGCTTCGTGCTGGCGCGCGTGGTGGCGCTCGACGAGACCGGCCGGCTGCGGGTCGCGGCCGCGTCGCCCACGGGCGACGACCGCGCGTTCGGGCGCATCGTCGAGGACTACAACCGCGACCCGCAAGGCGCTCGCAGCCTGCTCGCGCAGGTGCTGCGCACGGGGCGGCGCGAGGTGTCGAACGACGTGCAAGCCGACGAGCGCATCGCGGGACGCGCGGTGCTGACGGCGCAAGGCAGCTACGCGCTCGCGCTGCTGCCGGTGCAGGTGGAGAACTCGGTGGCGGCGGTGGCGATCCTGCGAGCCCGCGAGCCCGGATACTTCGACCACGCGGAGCTGGAGCTGCTGCGCGAGCTGATCGCCAACCTCGAGTTCGCGCTCGAGCTGCAGGGCAAGCGCGAGAAGGTCGACTACCTGGCGCTGTACGACGCGCTCACCGGATTGCCGAACCGCATGCTGCTGCGCGAGCGGCTGGCGCAGGCGATCGACGCGCGGCGCGGCGCCGACGACAAGGTGGGCCTGGTGCTCCTGGACATCGAGCGCTTCAAGGCGATCAACGACACGCTGGGTCCGCACGGCGGCGACCGGGTGCTGAAGACGGTCGCGCAGCGCGTCGCCGAGTTCGCCGGCGCGCGCGCCCACGCGGCGCGCGTCGCCGGCGACCAGTTCGCGATCCTGATGCCCGCGGTGGAGCACGCGCGCGACGTCGGCCGCATGGTGGAGGCCATGGGCCTGGGCCTGCTCGACACGGCGCACGTGATCGACGGGCGCGAGCTGCGCGTCGCGCTGAAGGTGGGCGCCGCGCTCTACCCGGACGACGGCGCGGACGCCGACGCGCTGATCCGCAACGCCGAAGCCGCGCTGCGCATGGCCAAGAGCACCGGGGAGCGCTTCCTGTTCTACACGCCGCACATCAACGCGCGCGTGGCCGAACGGCTCGACCTCGAGGCGAAGCTGCGCCGCGCCGTGGAGCGCGAGGAGTTCAGGCTGCATTTCCAGCCCATCGTCGATCTGACGACCCGGCGCATCACCGGCATCGAAGCGCTGCTGCGCTGGCATACCGCCGACGCCGACGCGCGCGCGGTGTCGCCGGCGCAGTTCGTGCCGGTGCTCGAGGAAACCGGGCTCATCGGCCCGGTCGGCCTGTGGGTGATGCGCGAGGCCGTCAAGGCGCACCGCGCCCTGGCGCAGGGCGGGCGCGCCGCGCCGCGCGTCGCGGTGAACGTGTCGGCGATCCAGCTGCGCACCCCGGGCTTCGTCGACGACGTGCGCGGCGTGCTCGAGGGCGCCGGCGAGGCCGCGGGGCTCGACCTGGAGATCACCGAGAGCCTGCTGATGGTGGACATCGAGGACAGCCTGCGCAAGCTGCGCGCGGTGCGCGAGCTGGGGGTGCACATCGCGCTCGACGATTTCGGCACCGGCTACTCCTCGCTCGCTTACCTGAGCCGCCTGCCGATCGACACCGTGAAGATCGACCGCGGTTTCATCCATCACATGGTGGACAAGGCCGAGGACACCAGCATCGTGTCGGCGATCCTGTCGCTCACCCACGCGCTCGAGCTGAAGGCGGTCGCCGAGGGCGTGGAAACCGAGGAGCAGGCGGAGTTGCTGCGGCTCCTGCTGTGCGATGAGATGCAGGGGTATTTGTTCAGCCCCCCCGTGCCGCTCGACAAACTGCAGTCATTGCTGAGCTGAGAGCGGGGGCGCCGGCGGGATTACAATCCCGGGGGCATGAGTCTCTTCGCCCTCGGCCTGAACCACACCACCGCGCCGCTGCCGGTGCGCGAGCGCGTGGTGTTCCACGTCGAAAAACTGTTCGACGCGCTGGGCGAACTGACGCGCGAGCGCCGCGCGGCGGAAGCGGCGATCCTGTCGACCTGCAACCGCACCGAGTTGTATCTGTCGACCGACCAGCCGCAGACCGCCGCCGAGTGGCTGGCGCACTACCACCGCCTGCAGCCGGACGAACTGCAGCCCTACCTCTACACGCTGCCGCAGGCCGAGGCCGTGCGCCACACCTTCCGCGTCGCCTCGGGCCTGGATTCGATGGTGCTCGGCGAGCCGCAGATCCTCGGCCAGATGAAGCAGGCGGTGCGCGCGGCCGAGTCCGCGGGCACGCTCGGCACGGTGCTGCACAAGCTGTTCCAGAAGAGCTTCGCCGTGGCGAAGCAGGTGCGCACCACCACGCAGGTGGGCGCCAACAGCGTCTCGATGGCGGCGGCCGCGGTGAAGCTCGCGGCGCGCATCTTCCCGAGCCTGAAGGACCAGAACGTGCTCTTCATCGGCGCGGGCGAGATGATCGAGCTCACCGCCACGCACTTCGCGGCGCAGGCGCCGGCGCGCATCACGGTGGCCAACCGGACGCTGGAGCGCGCGCACGCGCTGGCGCATCGCTTCGGCGGCCAGGCCGTGGAGCTGCGCGAGCTCGCCGCGCAGCTGCACGAGCACGACATCGTGGTGTCCTGCACCGCGTCCTCGCTGCCGATCCTGGGCAAGGGCCTGGTGGAGCGGGCGCTGCGCGCGCGCAAGCACCGGCCGATGTTCATGGTGGACCTCGCGGTGCCGCGCGACATCGAGGCGGAGGTGGCCGAGCTGGACGACGTGTTCCTGTACACCGTGGACGACCTGCAGGGCATCGTGCAGGGGAACCTGGATGCGCGCCGCTCGGCGCTGGAGCAGGCCGAGGCCATCATCGAGACGCAGGTCGGCCAGTTCATGCACTGGATGGCCGCGCGCGATGCGGTGCCGCTGATCCGCGCGCTGCGCGACCAGGGCGAGGCGGCGCGGCGCCTGGAGCTCGAGCGCGCGCTGCGGCTGCTCGCGCGGGGCGACGACCCGAAGCAGGTGCTGGAGGCGCTGTCGCAGGGCCTGGTCAACAAGCTGCTGCATGCACCGACGCAGGCGCTGAACGAGGCGGCCGCCGCGGAGCGGCGCGAGCTCGCCGCGCTCATCGAGCGCCTGTACCGCTCCAGGTGAACGCGACGCTGCGCGCCAGGCTGGAGCGGGCGGCCGCGCGGCTGGGCGAGTTGAACGCGCTGCTCGCCGCCGAGGACGCGGCGCGCGACATGGACCAGTTCAGGAAGCACTCGCGCGAGTACGCGGAGCTCTCTAGCCTGGATGCACTCTACGCGCGCTTTCGCCAGGCCGAAGCCGACGCGCAGGCCGCGCGCGACATGGCGGGCGATGCCGGCATGAAAGGCTTCGCCGAGGAGGAGCTGAAGAACGCGCGCGCCGAGATGGAGCGGCTGGCGGCCGAGCTGCAAAAGCACCTGCTGCCCAAGGACCCCAACGACGAGCGCGCGATCTTCCTAGAGTTGCGCGCCGGCACCGGCGGGGACGAGTCGGCGCTGTTCGCCGGCGATCTGCTGCGCATGTACACGCGCTACGCCGAGCGCCAGGGCTGGCCGGTGGAGATCATCTCCGAGAGCGCGTCGGAACTGGGCGGCTACAAGGAGGTGATCGCGCGCATCAACGGCCAGGGCGCCTACTCGCGGCTGAAGTTCGAATCCGGCGGCCACCGCGTGCAGCGCGTGCCCGAGACCGAGGCGCAAGGGCGTATCCACACCTCGGCGTGCACGGTGGCGGTGCTGCCCGAGGTCGACGCCGTCGACGACGTGGTGCTCAACCCGGCCGAGCTGCGCATCGACACTTTCCGCGCCTCGGGCGCGGGCGGCCAGCACGTGAACAAGACCGATTCCGCGATCCGCGTCACGCACCTGCCCACCGGCATCGTGGTGGAGTGCCAGGATTCGCGCTCGCAGCACAAGAATCGCGAGAAGGCGCTCTCGGTGCTCGCCGCGCGCATCAAGGACAAGCAGGAGCGCGAGCAGCACGCCAAGACCGCCTCGACGCGCAAATCGCTCATCGGCTCGGGCGATCGCTCCGAGCGCATCCGCACCTACAACTTCCCGCAGGGCCGGGTCACCGACCACCGCATCAACCTCACGCTCTACAAGATCGACCGCATCATGGACGGCGAGTTGGACGAGCTGATCCAGGGCCTCGCCGCCGAGCACCAGGCCGAACAGCTGGCGCTGCTGGCCGAAGAGGTGGCTTGAAGGTCGCGCAGGCGCTCAGCGCGCTCGAGGCGCGCGAAGCGCGCCTGCTGCTCGCCGCCGCCACCGGTTTTTCCGAAGCGAGCGTGCTCGCCCACCCGGAGCGTGAGCTGCCCGCCGAGGCCGAAGCGCGCTTTCGCGAGCTGGCGGCGCGCCGTGCGCGCGGCGAGCCCATCGCGTACCTGCTCGGCGAGAAGGAGTTTTACGGCTTGACGCTGGCGGTGAACCCCGCGGTGCTGATTCCGCGCCCGGAGACGGAGCTGCTGGTCGAGCTGGCGCTGGCGCGCGGCCCCGCCTCGGTGCTCGACCTGGGCACCGGCTCGGGCGCGATCGCGCTGGCGATCAAGCGCCACTTGCCGGCGGCCCGCGTCGTCGCGGTGGAGCGCAGCGCCGCGGCGCTCGCGGTGGCGCGCCGCAACGCGCTCAAGCTCGGGCTGCAGGTCGATTTCCGGCACGGGCTGTGGTTCGAACCGGTCGCCGGGGAGCGCTTCGATCTCGTGGTGTCCAATCCCCCTTACGTCGCCATGGACGATGCGCATCTGTCGCAGGGCGACCTGCGCTTCGAGCCGCAATCGGCGCTGGTGGCGGGCCCGGAAGGGCTCGACGCAATCCGCGAGATCGTGCGCGGCGCGCCCTCCCATGTGAACCCGGGAGGGTGGCTGCTGGTCGAACACGGGCTGGGGCAGGACGTGGCGGTCAGAACGCTCCTCGCGCAGGCGGGGCTTGAAGGCATCGCCACCTGGCCCGACCTTGCAGGCATTGCCCGCGTCTCGGGCGGAGGACTAGAATCGTGAGCATGGACACCCAACAGAAAATCAAGGAACAGGTCGCCGGCAACCCGGTGGTGCTCTACATGAAAGGCACGCCGCAGATGCCGCAGTGCGGCTTCTCGGCGATGACGGTGCAGGCGCTGCAGGCCTGCGGCGTTGTGAACTTCGCTACGGTCAACGTGCTCGCCGACCCCGAGATCCGCGAGGGCATCAAGCAGTTCGCCAACTGGCCCACCATCCCGCAGCTCTACGTGAACGGCGAATTCGTGGGCGGCGCGGACATCGTGCGCGAGATGTACCAGTCGGGCGAGCTGCAAAAGCTGCTCGAGGGGATTCGCCAGCAGGCCTAGATCGCGGTCTGCGTACTTACGTCTGCTTACCAAGCCCAGATCCTGAGCCGCAGCCCGAACGCGGTGGTGGGTGCCAGCCCGCACTGACGATGGGTCACGATGTGTTGGACCAGGTGACGGTCGTGGTGGTCACGTACCACAGCGCCCACTGCCTGGAGGCGCTCGACGCGCTGCTCGCGCACTGCCCGCACGTGGTCATCTCGGACAACGGCAGCGGCGACGGCACGCCCGAGCAGGCGCGTGCGCGCTGGCCTCACGCGACCGTGCTCGCACACGGCCGCAATCTGGGGTTCGGCGCCGCGAACAACCGCGCGCTGGCGGCGACCCGCACGCCCCTGGCATTGTTGGTCAACCCCGACTGCGAAGTCACGCCCGATGGCCTGCGCGAACTGGTGCGGGTGGCCAATCACATGCCCGAGGCTGCCATCATTGCGCCGCAGCTGGAGGGCGCTTCGGGGCGCGCCGACGTGAACTACCGCTGGCCCAGCACCGTCTTGGCGTCGCGCGGGCCCGGCGCCGAGGGGCCGGCCTGTGTGGGTTTCGTGGTGGGTGCGGCGATGTTGTTTCGCCTCTCGCGTTTC
>DASTTC010000249.1:0-3715 GCA_035760345.1 Burkholderiales bacterium
GCAAGATCGCGGACGGCACGCCGGACGAAGTGCGCGCCGATCAGGCCGTGATCGATGCCTACCTGGGAGTCGCCCACTGACCAATCTCTCGTTCTTCTTCGAGGTGCTGATCGGCGGCTTGCTCGCCGGCGTCATGTATTCGCTGGTGGCGCTCGGTTTCGTGCTGATCTACAAGGCCTCGGGCGTGTTCAACTTCGCGCAAGGGGCGATGGTGTTCTTCGCCGCGCTCACGTTCGTGTCCATCGAGAAGATGGGGGTGAACTTCTGGCTTGCCCTGCTGATCACGCTCGCGGTCATGGTGGTCCTGGGGATCGCCATCGAGAAAGTGGTACTCAGGCCGCTCGTCAACCAGCCGCCGATCACGCTGTTCATGGCCACCATCGGGCTGACGTTCGTGCTCGAGGGCCTATCGCAGCTCGTCTGGGGCTCGCAGCCCCACGGCCTGGAGCTCGGCATCGAGGACGTGCCGATGGAGTGGCTGGTGCGATCCACCGGGATCGTCATCAGCCAGACGGACGTGTTTGCGGCCGGCATCGCCGCCGCCCTCGTCGCCGGGCTCGCGTTGTTCTTCCAGTACACCCGCATCGGGCGCGCCCTGCGCGCGGTGGCTGACGATCACCAGGCGGCGCTGGCGGTAGGCATTCCCCTCAAGCACATCTGGGCGATCGTGTGGGCCGTGGCGGGCTTCGTGGCGCTGGTCGCCGGCCTGATGTGGGGTGCGCGCAATGGCGTCCAGTACGCGCTCACCTTCATCGCGCTGAAAGCCTTGCCGGTGCTGATTCTCGGCGGCTTCGAGTCCATCCCGGGCGCGATCGTCGGCGGGCTGATCATCGGCGCCTCGGAGAAGCTCGCCGAGGTGTACATCGGGCCGATGGTGGGCGGCGGCATCGAGTCCTGGTTCGCGTACGTGATCGCGCTGCTGTTCCTGCTCGTGCGGCCGCAGGGCCTGTTCGGCGAAAAGATCATCGACAGGGTCTAGCCATGCTCTACCGCGAAGCCGGGCAGTTCAAGTCGACCTACGCCGAAGATCAGCAGATCTTCCCCATTCGGCAGGACCGAATCGCGGTGGCGCTGCTGCTCGTGGTCGCGTTCGTGGCCGTGCCGCTGGTCGCCAATCAGTACTGGCTGTCGGCGATCCTGGTGCCGTTCCTGATCTTCTCGCTGGCGGCGCTTGGCCTGAACATCCTCACCGGATACGCGGGCCAGCTTTCGCTCGGCACCGCCGCGTTCATGGCGGTGGGCGGGTTCATGACTTACAACTTCGTCCTGCGCATGCCCTGGCTGGGGTTCATCCCGAGCATCATCCTCGCGGGACTGTGCGCCGCCGCGGTCGGTCTGGTGTTCGGTCTGCCCAGCCTGCGCATCAAGGGTTTCTATCTCGCGGTGGCGACGCTCGCCTGCCAGTTTTTCGTCCTCTGGACCCTGCAGCGCGTCGGCTGGTTCATGAACTACAGTCCTTCGGGCGTGATCGCCGCGCAGACGATCCAGATTCTCGGCTTCGCCTTCGATACCCCGGTGCGCAAGTACCTGCTGACCCTCGCCATCGTCGCGGTGCTCGCGCTGCTGGCCAAGAACCTGATGCGTAGCGGGACGGGCCGCGCCTTCATGGCAGTACGCGACATGGACGTGGCAGCGAGCGTCGTCGGCATTCCCATGATGAAGACCAAGCTGCTGGCCTTTGGCATCAGCTCGTTCTACTGCGGGATCGCGGGAGCGCTGTTCGTGTTCTGCTACCTGGGCACCGTCGAGCCGGAAGCGTTCACGCTCGACCTGTCGTTCCGCATCCTGTTCATGATCATCATCGGCGGGGCCGGGTCGATACTCGGATCCTTCCTCGGCGCTGCGTTCATCACGCTGCTGCCCATATTCCTGAGCCTTCTCTCGGGCGCCTTCACCCACACCACGGGCATCGAGCCGTCGCACGCCGTGCTGTCCAATTTAGAGGTCATCATCTTCGGCGGGCTGATCATCTTCTTTCTGATCGTCGAACCTCATGGCCTGGCGCGGCTCTGGCAGATCGCCAAGGAGAAGCTGCGGCTGTGGCCGTTTCCGCACTAGACACTCGGCATGGTTTGGCTATACTGGCTGTTCCACTATATGGAACGGCCCCAGGCGGATTCCCGGGGCCGATAACGATGGAGGAGATCACATGATGAAGCGCAACATCCTCGCCCTGGTAGTCGCTGCGGCGGCCGGTTTCACCGGCAGCGCCCTGGCGCAAGCCAAGGAGCAGTTCATCCCGGCGAACTTCTACTGGGTCGGCCCGTTCGCGCCCGGTGGCTCGGGCTTCGGCGGCGGCATCATCGACTACTTCACCCTGCTCAACGAGCGCGACGGCGGCGTGAACGGCGTCAAGCTGACGTGGGACAAGTGCGAGACGGAATACAACAACGCGCGCGGCGTCGAGTGCTACGAGCGCTCGAAAAACAAGGGTCCGACGGGCGCCACGGTGATCCATCCCCTGTCCACGGGCATCACGTACTCGCTGATCGAGAAGGCGACCGCCGACAAGATCCCGGTGATCTCGATGGGCTACGGGCGGACCGACGCTGCGGACGGACGCGTGTTCCCGTACATCTTTCCGCTGATCACCACCTACTGGTCGCAGAACACCGCCAAGATCAAGTTCATCGGCCAGAAGGAAGGCGGGATGGGCAAGCTGAAGGGCAAGAAGATCGTCAACCTGTATCTGGACGGCGCCTACGGCAAGGAAACCATCCCGGTGCTCGACGAGCAGGCGAAGAAGTACGGCTTTCAGGTCACGCACATGGCCGTGACCTATCCGGGCAATGAGCAGCAGTCGCAGTGGCTGCAGATCCGCCAGCTGCGGCCCGACTGGGTGATCCTGCGTGGCTGGGGCGTGATGAACCCGACCGCGCTCAGGATGGCGCAGCGCTCCGGTTTCGCGCGCGAGAAGATGCTCGGCGTCTGGTGGTCCGGTGCGGAAGAGGACGTGATTCCGGCGGGCGACGCGGCCAAGGGCTACTTCGCGGCGGCGTTCAACCTCCCGGGCACGCAGCACCCGGTGATGAAGGACATCCTCAAGCACGTGTATGGCAAGGGCAAGGGCGAGTTCGACGACAAGTCGCGCATCGGCTCCATCTATCACACGCGGGGTGTCGTCGCGGGGATCATCACGGTGGAGGCGATTCGCAATGCGCAGGCCAAGTTCGGCAAAGGCAAGCCGATTACCGGCGAGCAGATGCGCTGGGGCATCGAGAATCTCAACATCGACGCCAAGCGCCTGAAAGAGCTCGGTGCCACCGAGCTGATGCAACCGCTGAAAGTGTCGTGCAAGGACCACGAGGGCGGCGGCGCGGTCAAGTTCATGCAGTGGGATGGCAAGAAGTGGAACGTCGTCTCGGACTGGATCGAATCCGACCAGTCGATTGTGCGCCCGATGGTCGAGGAGTCCGCAGCGCAGTACGCGAAGGAAAAGGGCCTCACGTTGCGCGACTGCTAGAAGCGCCGTGACGCGATAGAGCAGCCCGAGAGGGGGAAGGCACGCCTTCCCCCTCTTTACGTCTGGAGCAGCCATGTCCGCAGTGCCCGTGCCGCAGGCGAAGACCGACGCCTACCTCTCGGTCAGCAACGTCGAGGTCATCTACGACCACGTCATCCTGGTCCTGCGGGGCGTGTCGCTGCAGGTGCAGGAAGGCCAGATCGTGGCGCTGCTCGGCGCCAACGGCGCGGGCAAGACGACGACGCTGAAGGC
>DASTTC010000250.1:0-6321 GCA_035760345.1 Burkholderiales bacterium
TGCGTCGCGCGCGGGCGGGCACGCGACGCTGTTTCGCGGCGGCGACAAGTCGGCGGGCGTGTTCGCGCCGCTCGCGCCCGCCCTCGCGCGGCTGCACCGGGAACTCAAGAGCGCCTTCGACCCGGCCGGGGTGTTCAATCCCGGTCGCCTGTATCCGGAGCGCTAGGCCTTGGGCAGCTTCTTTTCCTGTTCCTTCATGTTGGCGCGCACGAAGTCCGCGTACTGCGAATGCGGATATTTGTCGAGCAGCGTCGCGTATAGCTTGAGCGCGTGCTGCGCCTGGCCCGCGTCGCCGGCGCGCACCGCCACTTCCACGAGCCGCTTCTGCGCGCCGGTCGCGTCGCCGGCGAGCGCCGCGCCGGCGTGCAGCGCCCAGGCGGCCTCCAGATACGCGCCTTGCGCGAGCAACGCCCGGCCCACGCCTTCCCAGGCCGCGGGCTCGAGGGTGAGGCTGGTGCGCTCGGCGAGGACCGCGAGAAAAGCCTTGGCTGCGTCTGCACCGCGGCCCGCAGCCAGCGCGCTGCGGATCGACGCGGCGGCGGCACTCAGGGGATCGGTGGGGGCGGCCGCCGTCGGCGCAGCGGCTGCCGGTGCGGCCACCGCCGCAGGTGCAGGCGCGGGCGCCCTGGCCGGTTGCGGCTTGGCGCGCAGCATCTCGGCGACGAACTGCGCCTCGCGTTCGCGCTCGACGAGCCCGGCCGCCCGGTACTTGCGCACGACGATGACGATCCACGCCACGGCCCCAGCCACGACCGCGAGGCTGGCGAGGCTCACGAACGTCTGCATGTGGCGAGTATAGCGGCGCGACGATGCAGACCGAATTGGCCGATTTCATCCGCGACACGCCCGAGGGCCGCGAGGCCGAAGCCATCCTGCGCAAGTGCGTGCACTGCGGCTTTTGCACCGCCACCTGCCCGACTTATCAACTCCTTGGCGACGAGCTCGACGGCCCGCGCGGCCGCATCTACCTGGTCAAGCGGGTGCTGGAAGGCGTGGCGCCCACCGCGCGCACGCAGTTGCATCTGGACCGGTGCCTCACCTGCCGCGCCTGCGAGACCACCTGCCCGTCGGGCGTGCGCTACGGCCGGCTCGCCGACATCGGCCGCGCGGTGGTGGAAGCGCGCGTGCCGCGCAGCCGGTGGCAACGGGCGCAGCGCGCTGCGCTCGCCTTCGCACTGCCGCGCACGCGCCTGTTTGCCGCGCTGTTGCGCCTGGGCGGCCTGTTCCGTTTCCTGTTCCCGCGCCTGGTGCCCGCGCCCGCGGCGAGCGCCGGGCCCTGGCCTGCGCCGCGCCACGCTCGCCGCATGCTCGTGCTCGCCGGCTGCGTGCAGCCCGCGCTCGCGCCGCGCATCAACGCCGCGGCCGCGCGCGTGCTCGATCGCGTCGGCGTGTCGCTCATCGAGGCGCCCGGCGCCGGCTGCTGCGGCGCACTGCGCTATCACCTCAACTACCAGGACGACGGCCTCGACGACATGCGCGCGCTGATCGACGCGTGGTGGCCGCAGGTCGAACGCGGCGAGGTGGAAGCGATCGTGATCACGGCGAGCGGCTGCGGCTCGACCGTGAAGGAGTACGGGCACCTGCTCGCTCACGATGCGGCCTACCGCGACAAGGCGGCGCGCATCTCGGCCCTGGCGAAGGACCTGAGCGAAGTGATCCCGCCCGAGGCGGTACCGGCGCGCGCCGGGCTTGGGCGCATCGCGTTTCACTCGCCCTGCTCGCTGCAGCACGGCCAGCAGTTGCGCGGCGAGGCGGAGGCGCTGCTGGCGCGCGCCGGCTTCGAGCTGGCGCCGGTACCGGAGGCGCACCTGTGTTGCGGCTCGGCCGGCACCTACTCGATCCTGCAGCCGGCGCTGTCGCGCGAGCTGCGCGCGCGCAAGCTCGCCGCGCTCGAGAGCGGCGCGCCCATGGGCATCGCCACCGCCAACATCGGCTGCCTGGCGCACCTGCAGCAAGGCGCGCGCGCGCCGGTGTGCCACTGGATCGAACTGCTCGACCAGGCGCTGACGGCGTAAGATTCCGGCCATGCTCGTCCGCGCCGCCTGCCCGCACGACTGTCCCGACACCTGCGGCATGCTGGTGACGGTGGAGAACGGCGTCGCCGTGAAGATCCAGGGCGATCCGACCATGCCCTTCACGCAAGGCACGTTGTGCACCAAGGTCGCGCATTACCTCGAGCGCACCTACGCCCCGGAGCGGCTCATGCATCCGCTCAAGCGCGTCGGGCCCAAGGGCAGCGGCCGCTTTGAGCGCATTTCCTGGGACGCGGCGCTCGACGAAATCGTCACGCGCCTTGAGGTCCTCGCCACCGAGGATCCGCAAACGATCCTGCCGCTCAGCTACGCCGGCACCATGGGCATGGTGCAGTACAGCTCGATGGACCGGCGCTTCTTCCATCGCCTGGGCGCCTCGAGGCTGGATCGCACGCTGTGCTCCTCCGCCGGCAAGGCGGGCATCAAGGCCACGCTCGGCGGTTCGGTGGGCATGGACCCCGAGCGCTTCGACGAGGCGAAGCTGATCCTGCTGTGGGGCGCCAATCCCGTGGTGTCGAACCTGCACCTGTGGTCGCGCGTGCAGGAGGCGAAGCGCCGCGGCGCAAAAGTGATCGCCATCGACCCGTACCGCAGCCTCTCGGCGGAGAAGTGCACGCAGCACGTCGCGCTGCTGCCCGGGACCGACGGCGCCCTTGCGCTCGCCATGATGCACGTGCTGATCGCGGAGAACCTGCTGGATGGCGACTACGTCGCGCGCTTCACCTTGGGGTTCGACGCGCTCGCCGAGCGCGTCAAGCAATACTCGCCGCAGTGGGCCGCACAGGTCTGCGGTCTCGACGCCGAGACGATCGTGCAGCTCGCGCGCGACTACGGCACGGCAAAGCCCGCCGCGATCCGGCTCAACTACGGCATGCAGCGCCACGCCGGCGGCGGCATCGCCGCGCGCACCATCGCCTGCCTGCCCGCGCTCACCGGCGCGTGGCGCGAGGTCGCCGGCGGCATCGTGCTGACCACCGCGGATTTCTACGGCTTCGACCACGCGGCGCTGGAGCGCCCGGACCTGCTGGCGGGACGCAGGCCGCGCGTCATCAACCATGCCGCGCTCGGCGAGGCGCTGACTGCCGCCGCGCCACCGGTGAAGGCGGTGATCGTCTACAACAACAACCCGGCGGCCGTGTGCCCCGACTCGGAGAAGGTGCTGGCCGGCTTTCGCCGCGAGGACCTGTATTGCGTGGTGATGGATTCCTTCATGACCGACACCGCCGACTACGCCGATCTCGTGCTGCCGGCCACCACGCAGCTCGAGCACTACGACGTGCACAAGTCCTACGGGCACCTGTACGCGCTCGCCAACAACCCGGCGATCGCGCCGGTGGGCGAGTCGCTGCCCAATTCGGAAGTGTTCCGGCGGCTCGCCGCGCGCATGGGTTTCGACGAACCGTGCTTTCGCGACAGTGACGAAGACATCTGCCGCACCGCGCTCGCCTCCGCGCAGCCGCGCATGAAGGGGATCGACTGGGAGGAGATGAAACGCGCGGGCTGGCAGCGGCTCGCGGTCCCCGAGCGCTTTGCGCCGTTCGCCGAGGGCGGCTTTCCCACGCCCTCGGGCAAGTGCGAGTTCTACAGCGCGGCGCTGCAGGCGCAGGGCCTCGACCCGCTGCCCTTCTACAACCCGCCCGCCGAAGGGGCGGCGCCGGGTGAGCTGCAGTTCCTGTCGCCGCCGGCGCGCAACTTCCTCAATTCGAGCTTTGCGCACCTGAAGCGCTTCCGCGACCTGGAGGGCGAGCCGCGGCTGGAGATGCACAGCGCGGACGCCGCCGCGCGCGGCATCCGCGACGGCGACGCGGTGCGCGTGTTCAACGCGCGCGGCAGCCTGCGCCTGCGCGCGCGGGTCAACGACCAGCCGCGCCGGGGCGTGGTGGTGGCGCCCTCGGTATGGTGGAAGAAGCACTCGCCCGACGGCGGCAATGCCAACAACCTGACCGCGCAGCGCATCGCCGACCTGGGGGGCGGCGCGACCTTCTACGATTGCCGGGTGCAGGTTGAACGCGCCGGTGCGGCTTGAGCTGAGCCTCGGCGGCAACCAGCTCCGTTATTTCGGCCGCTAGCGCGCTGCGGTACAGTGCGCGCATGGGCTCGCTCGCCCGCCTCGCGCGCTTTCTCGCACCGTATCGCTGGCGCATCGCGGCCGCGCTCGCCGCGCTGCTGGTCGCGGCCGCATGCGTGCTCGCATTGGGCCAGGGCCTGAAACTGGTCGTGGACGCCGGCTTCGGCAGCGGCGAGCCGCAGCTGCTCGACCGGGCACTCGCCGCGGCCATCGCGGTGGCGGTCACGCTCTCGATCGCCACCTATTTCCGCTTCCACCTGATGATGAGCACCGGCGAGCGCGTGGTCACCGACCTGCGCCGCGCCGTGTTCGACCACCTGCTCGCGCTCTCGCCCGGGTTCTTCGAGACCGCGCGCACCGGCGAAGTCATCTCCCGCCTGACCAGCGACACCACCGTGGTGCAGCAGGTGATCGGCTATGGCCTGTCGATGTTCGTGCGCAATGTCCTCATGATGACCGGCGCGGCGGCGATGCTGTTCGTCACCAGCTGGAAGCTCGCGGCGCTGGTGCTGGTCGGCGTGCCGGCGACGCTGGTCCCGATCCTGCTCCTCGGGCGGCGCGTGCGGCGCCTGTCGCGCCGCAGCCAGGACCGCATCGCGGATGTCTCCGCGCACGTGGACGAGGCGGTGCACGAGGTGCGCACCGTGCAGGCCTACGGGCACGAGGACGCGGATCGGGCGGCGTTTGCGCGTCACGCGGAAGCCGCCTACGCCGCGGCGGCCGCCGGCATCGGGCAGAAGGCCGCGCTCATCGCGGCGGTGATGCTGATCGCGTTCTGCGCGGTCGGCGTGATCCTGTGGGTGGGCGGGCACGATGTGCTCGCCGGGCGCATGACCGCGGGCGAGCTGTCGGCGTTCGTGTTCTACGCGGGCGTGGTGGCCACGGGCGCGGGCACGGTGTCGGAGGTGTGGGGCGAAATCCAGCGCGCCGCGGGCGCCACCGAACGCCTGTTCGAGCTGCTCGATGCGCGTCCCGGGATCGTCGCGCCGTCCGCGCCACGGGCCGCGCCCACGGCGCCGCGCGCGCTCGAGTTCGACGCCGTCACCTTCGCCTACCCGTCGCGCGCGGCCTCGCCAGCCCTGGAGCGCTTCACGCTGCGCATTGCCGCGGGCGAACGCGTGGCGCTGGTCGGGCCCTCCGGCGCGGGCAAGAGCACGGTGTTCGCGCTGCTGCTCAGGTTCTACGACCCGCAGGCCGGCGCGATCCGCATCGACGGCGCGGAGCTGCGCGAGATGGACCCGCGCGCGCTGCGCGCCCTGATGGCGGTGGTGCCGCAGGATCCGGTGATCTTCGCCGCCAGCGTCTTCGACAACGTGCGCTACGGCCGACCCGAAGCGAGCCGCGCCGAGGTGGAGCGCGCCTGCGCCGAAGCCTTCGCCGCGGAATTCATCGCGCGCCTGCCGCAAGGCTACGACACGCCGCTGGGCGAGCGAGGCGTGACGCTCTCGGGCGGCCAGCGTCAGCGCCTGTCCATCGCGCGTGCGCTGCTCGCCGACCGGCCGCTGCTGCTGCTCGACGAGGCGACCAGCTCGCTCGACGCCGAGAGCGAGCGCATGGTGCAGCAGGCTCTGGAGCGGCTCGAGCAGGGGCGCACCACGCTGGTCATCGCGCACCGGCTTGCCACCGTGCAGCACGCCGAGCGCATCGTGGTGATCGACCGCGGCGCGCTCGTCGCGCAGGGCACGCACGCCGAGCTGATGCGCCAGGGCGGTCTGTACGCGAACCTGGCGCAGCTGCAGTTCCTCGACGGCGGGGCCGGCGCGCTCGAGCGCGCCGCATGATCCGGGCGGCGCTGCTGCTCGCGCTGTGCTGCGCGGCCGCGCAGGCCGAGCCGCTGACGGTCGGCTCCAAGCGCTTCACCGAGTCCTACATACTGGCCGAGCTCGTCGCGCGCACCGCGCGCGCTGCGGGCGCCGAGGTGCGCGTGCGTCCCGGCATGGGCGGCACCGCGATCCTGTACGAGGCGCTGCGCACGGGGGCCATCGACCTCTACCCCGAGTACACCGGCACCATCGCGCGCGAAATCCTGCGCGGCGATGCCCGGGCCAACCTGGAGGCGCTGAACGCGCAGCTCGCGCCGCTCGGCCTGGCGGCGTCGGTGCCTTTCGGATTCGACAACACCTACGCGATCGGCGTGCGCGGCGAGCTCGCGGCCGAGCGCAAGCTGTCGCGCATCTCGGATCTTGCGCGGCACGCGAATCTGCGCCTGGGCTTCGGGCA
>DASTTC010000251.1:0-6564 GCA_035760345.1 Burkholderiales bacterium
CCGACGGCCTGGGCGCGGTTGACGACGTTCAGCTTGCGCAGGATCCGATGCACGTGGTTCTTCACGGTGAGCGGGCTCAAGCCGAGGATGGCGCCGATCTCGAAGTTGCTCTTGCCGAGGGATACCCAGCGCAGGATCTCCTCCTCGCGCGCGGTGATCATCCGGGTTTCCTCGCGCCGCGCCGGGTCGCTGCCCTTGGCGCGGCCGTTGACTTCGGTGCGCACCCAGGCGGCGTGCAGGAACGGCGTCACCACGCGCGCCAGGTAGGCTTGCCGCGGGCCGAGCGTTCCCGGCACGCAGAGGAACGCGTAGAAGCCGCACGCCTGCCCCTGCGCATCGTGCGTGCCGTGCGCCAGGATCTGCGTGGCGCTGACGCGTCCGAGCTCCTGCGCGAACAGGCCCCGGCTGAACGGGCTGTCGGTGGCGTCGCACAGCAGCGGCCGGAAGCCGCGGTCCTTCCACACCTCGATCAGGCCCAGCGCGACCGAGGTATCGCGCAGGAACAGCTCGCCGAAGAGCGCCTGCTCCGTGGCGATCATCGAGAAGCTGTCGGCGCGCAGCGCCGCCGATTCGCCGTCGCGCAGGGCGCAGACCAGGACTTCATGCTTGATCAGGCTTTGCAGCAGGCCTTGCGTCCAGCTGAAGAAATGCTCGCGCTGGTACACCCTCAGGGAGGCGTCCAGATTGAGCATCAGGGTTTCGACGTCGAGGTCGCTCAGCGCCAGCGCATTGCCGTTGGCGGCGACTGCTTCTCCGACAAGGCTCGCTCCGCCCGCGACCGCACGCGCCAGAGCGGCGGGCGGGAGCTTCAGGTGCTGCGGCGTCTGCGCTAGGCTGTGCTGCACGGCAATCCTGTCAATGGAAGGCGGTGACGAAATCGAAATCACGCGACTACCCGATGGCTTGGAATGGCAGAGTAGTCCTTGCGCAATGCATCGTATGTACGCTGTCGCACACCATGGTGTGTACGCTGGCGCACAGATGACTTGCGTCGCCGGCATGCGACGCGCGACGACGCGATTGCGCGCTAGTCCGATGGAGCCAACGCGCAGCGCACGCGGGCGCGACATCGCCGACCCCGGCCTGCGCTAGTGTGGGCTGCCGTATTCCCGCGGCCACGCATTGCATTCATGACCCCGCTGCAGTTCCCGCACACTCAGCCACGCTTGCTGCCGAGCCAGCCCGGTCCGGCGGCGTTGCTGCGGGCCGCGGTCGACCCGGCGGTGGCGGTCGGCTCGCTGGTGGTTTGCGCCCTGTGGTTCGACGGGCGCTTCGGCGGCGCGCACCTGATCCTGCTGCTGCTCGTATTCTCGATGACTTTTCCGGGCGACCTCGCGCGCGATACGGCAAGCGCCGCGGCACTCGCCCGTGGCATCGCCGTCGAATGGCTGGTGATGGTCGCGTTGCTGCTGCTGCTGGGTTGGGCGTCCGGGACGCTGGCGAATTTCGATGCCCGCGGCATTCTCGTCTGGGTGATCGCGACGCCGCTTGCCCTGTTCGCCGCCCACCGGCTGGTGCCGATGCTGCTGCCGCGTCTGCTGGCGGCGCAGGGCTTGCAAAGAACCGCGGTCATCGCCGGCGCGAACGGGATGGGCCGCGACCTCGGCGCGCACCTGCGCGAGCGACCCTTGACGGGCATCCGCTTCGCCGGCTACTTCGAGGACCGCGGCGCGCCCCGGGACGGCGATCCGGGCACCGGAAAGTACCTCGGCAACCTCGGCCAGCTGGCCGAGTACGTGCGCGCGCAGCACATCGACATGATCTACATCACGCTGCCGATGACCGCCCAGCCGCGCATCCTCGCGCTGCTGGAGTCGCTGCACGACACCACCGCGTCCATCTACTTCGCGCCGGACATCTTCCTGTGTGACCTGATGCAGGCGCGCGTGCAGACCATCGGCGGGCTGCCGGTGCTCGCGGTGCGCGAATCGCCGTTCTACGGCATGGACGGGCTGGTGAAGCGCGCGAGCGACCTGGTCCTCGCCTCGGCGATCCTGGTGCTGATCGCGCCGCTGATGCTGGGAATCGCGCTCGCGGTGAAGTGGAGTTCGCCCGGGCCGGTGCTGTTCCGGCAGCGCCGCTACGGCCTGGACGGCAAGGAGATCGTGGTCTACAAGTTCCGCTCCATGTGCACGCAGGACGATGGCGGCGTGGTGACGCAGGCCACGCGCGGCGACCGGCGCGTGACGCCGCTGGGCGCGGTGCTGCGCAAGTACTCGCTCGACGAGCTGCCGCAGTTCATCAACGTCCTGCAGGGCCGCATGAGCGTGGTCGGCCCCCGGCCCCACGCCGTCGCCCACAACGAGATGTACCGCAAGCTGATCCGCAGCTACATGGTGCGGCACAAGGTGCGGCCCGGGATCACCGGCCTCGCGCAGGTCAACGGGCTGCGCGGGGAGACCGACACGCTCGACAAGATGCGCGCCCGCGTCGAGTACGACCTCGCCTACCTGCGCAACTGGTCGCCGCTGCTCGACCTGAAGATCGTGCTCATGACCGTGGGGGTGGTGCTGGGAAAGCAGAACGCCTACTAGTCAGGCGGGCTCGGCCCGGAAGCGATAACCGATTCCGCGCACGGTCTCGATCGACACATCGCGGCCGGTCGGCGCCAGCCCCTGGCGCAGGCGGCGGATGTGGACGTCGACGGTGCGCTCCTCGACACAGGCGTCGTGGCCCCAGACTTCGTCGAGCAGCCGGGCGCGACTGAAGATGCGCCCGGGGTGCGTCATGAAAAAATGCAGCAGCCGGAACTCCGTGGTCCACAGCTCGATCTCGCGATCCCCGGCGCAGACGCGCCGCGCCGCGGGATCCAGCTGCAAGCCGGCGGCCTCGATCACGTTGTCGGCGAGCTGCGGCGTGCGCCGGCGCATCACCGCCTTGATGCGCGCGAGCAGCTCGCGCCCGGAATACGGTTTGGTCACGTAGTCGTCCGCCCCGCCCTCCAGCGCGGCGACCTTGTCCTGTTCCTCCGCGCGGTCGCTGATCAGCACGATCGAGATGTCCCGGGTGCGCTGGTCACTGCGCAGGCGCCGCGCGAACGGCAGCCCGGGCGTCCCCGGCAGGATCCAGTTGAGCACCACCAGGTCGGGCCGCACCGTGCGCATCATCGCTTCGGCCTGCGCCACATCGCCCGCGCATTGCACCTGGTAACCGGCGCTCTGCAGATTGCCGGCGAGCAACTGGCGCACCGGTTCTTCGTCATCAACGACCAACACTGAGCCTGCCATGTTTCTCACCCCTTAGTAGACGGCAGTGTGTGCCGCGAATCGCGGCGCTTCTGTACGCTGTCGAACACTAAGGGGGCGGCGCCGGTGCGATGCTTCCTAGTCGGGCACCGGCTGCGGCGCAATCGGCAGGGGAATGGACAGGGCGACGGTGGTGCCGCGGCCGGGCCTGCCGCGGATGCTGACCTCGCCGCCGAACAGTTGCGCCCGTTCCTGCATTCCCAGCAGGCCGAGCGACTCGCGCGCGTGCACTGCGTCCTCGGCAATGCCGCCGCCGTCGTCCACCACTTCGAGCGTGAGCCGCTGCGCCGAGATCCGCAGCCGCACGCTGACCCCGCTCGCCTTCGCGTGGCGCGCGATATTGGTGAGGATCTCCTGGAAGATGCGGAACACCGCCGTCGACATGGCGCTGTCCAGATCGGGTTGCGCCCGCGGCAGCTCGACCCGGCAACGGATGCCCATGCGCTTCTGGAACTCCTTCGCCTGCCAGCCGATGGCCGCCACCAGGCCCATATCGTCGAGAATCTCCGGCCGCATGCCGGTCGCGATCCTGCGCACCACCTTGATGGTGGAGTCGATCAGCTGGCGCATGGCCGCGGTCTTTTCGAGCAGCGGCGCCTGCTCCTTGCCGAGGTGCTTGCGCAGCCAGGTCACGTCCATCTTCAGGCCGGTCAGGAACTGCCCCAGCTCATCGTGGACCTCGCGCGCGATGCGCGCGCGCTCGTCTTCGCGGATCGAAATCAGGCGCGCCGCGAGCGCGCGCAGCTGCGCTTGCGCCCCGGCGAGCGCCGCGTTCTTGCGGTGCAGCTCGACGAATACGGCCACCTTGGCGCGCAGCATTGCCGGCACCACCGGCTTCATCAGGAAGTCCACCGCGCCGACCTCGTAGCCGCGAAACGCCGCTGCCGCCTCCAGCGGCATGCCGGTGAGGAAGATGATCGGAACGTGCCTGGAGCGCTCGTGTGCGTGGATGCGCCGCGCGGCCTCGAAGCCATCCATGCCCGGCATGCGCACGTCGAGCACGATCACCGAGAGGTCGTGATCGAGCACCAGCTTCAGCGCCTCCTCGCCGGAGCGCGCGCGCAGCACCGCCTGCCCCAGCGGTTCCAGCAGCGCTTGCAGGGCAAGCAGATTGCTCGCGTCGTCGTCCACCAGGAGAATCTCGCCCTGCCACGCTTTCATGCCGGCTAGCGTACCAGTTCGTCCCGCCATGCGTGCCAGCGCACAAAGCGCACGGTGCGCTCGCCCACAGACTGCAGCGCGCGCCGGGGCGAGCATCGCGGCTGCGAAGGGGCACGCCGCACTCGGGCGCTGCCGCCCGTTCGCACCGCCGGTGCTTCGCGCCGGTGCCGCGTCAAACCACCATGAGGAGATCGCAATGAACTGGGATCGCATCGAAGGCAACTGGAAGCAGTTCAAGGGCAACGTCAAGCAGCAGTGGGGCAAGCTCACCGACGATCAGCTCGACGTGATCGCCGGCAAGCGCGAGCAGCTCTCCGGCAAGATCCAGGAATCGTACGGCTGCTCGAAGGACGAGGCGGAAAAGCAGCTCAACGCCTGGCAGGACAAGCAACAGGATCTCAAACGCCCTCTGTAATCTCCATAAAGGAAGAAACGATGAAAACATTCAGTGTCAGCGCACTCGCCCTGGCGATCGGCCTTGCGTTCAGCGCCGGCGCCATGGCGCAGGCCGTTTCAAAGACCGGGCAGATGTCGAAGTCCGAGTACACGATGCACAAGGACGCGATCAAGGCCGACCTCAAGACGGCCAAGACCGCGTGCGACGCGCTCACCGCCAACGCGCAGGACATCTGCATCGCCAAGGCCAAGGGCGGCGAGAAGGTTGCGGCCGCCGAGCTCGAGGCACGCTACAAGCCCACGGACAAATCCCGCAACGACGTGGCCGCCGCCAAGGCCGATGCCGCATACGAAGTCGCCAAGGAGCAGTGCGACGACAAGGCCGGCAATGCCAAGGACGTCTGCATCAAGGAAGCGAAGGCCGCGCAGACCTCCGCCAAGGCCGACGCCAAGGCGCAGAGGAAGGTCACGCAGGCAAGCGGCGTCGCCAAAGAGAAATCGTCCGACGCGCAGGCGAAGGGCAAGCAGGCCTCGACCGACGCCCGCAAGGACGCGGCGGGTGAAAAGCGCGATGCCGATTACGCGGTCGCGAAAGAAAAGTGCGACCAATTCTCGGGCAACGCCAAGGACAGCTGCATGACCGAGGCGAAAGCGCGGTTCGGACAGTCCTGAGTCGTTCAGGGATATCACGCCGTCCGGCGGTGCCGGACGGCGCGTCGCCGCGCATCAGCCGCCGTCGAGCGCTGCCACCAGGAACTGCCGCAGGCGCGCCTTCTCCGCCAGCACCTTGCCCGCATAGCGGGCGGTGGGCTCATCCCGGGCGCCGTTGTACATCTGCAAGGCGGCCTGCATCTCGCCGGCGCGCGCCATGTATTCGCGCAGGATCCGCGCACCCACCTGGATGTTGACCTCGGGATCGAGCAGGGCGCTCTCGCCGCCGTGCTCCGCGAGCTTCTCCGGGTGCCACCGGGGGATGATCTGCATCAGTCCCCTGGCGCCCCTGTGGCTCTCGGCCTCCGGGTTGTAGCTCGATTCGATCGCCATCACCGCGAGGATCAGCAGCGGGTCGACCGAATACGCCAGACCCGAGCGGTAGGCGCTCGACACGTAGGTGCTGCTGGCCGCCTCGGCCACGCGGTAGCGCCGCGCGATGAACTCGGCCACGGCGCGCTGTTCCTCGGCCAACAGGGTGGCCGCCGTCCCACCGTCGAAAAACCAGGCGATTGCCGCCGGTACGTCCTCTATTACCGCCTGCAGGGGCGTCGGCACGCACTCGACGCCTGCGGGCCTCTCGTGCTCCTGCAAGGCCAGGTCCGGTGCGGCCGCCGTTCCACCCCCGACCAGCGAGGCGATCGCCGCCTGCACCTCCAGGCCTGCCTGCGGCAGGGGCATCGCGACGGCGACGACCGTGACAAGTCCCAACAAGGCGAGCGCGCCGCGTAGCACACGGTAAAGCCGCCCCAGTTCCGCCTTTAAAGGTTCGATAAAGGTTCTCATGGGGGGGCAGCTTCCAAGGTTGCCCGAAACGGGTCAGTACGGTACCGCACCAACGCGCCACGGCTCCCAATGGAAGCGCCTATAATCAACGCCATGGGCAAGCTGGAGACCTTGGGCGTCGCGACGTCCGCCGACCGCCAGGCGCGCATCGACCTTGCGGCGGCGTTCCGCCTTGCCGTGCGCATGGACCTGCACGAAGGGGTGTGCAACCACTTCACGCTGATGCTGCCCGACGGCAAGCGATTCCTGCTGAACGCCTACGGGC
>DASTTC010000252.1:0-15013 GCA_035760345.1 Burkholderiales bacterium
GCGTGGATCGCGGTGGCCTTGTTGGAAACGGTGAGGCGCAGCTCGTTCAGCCACCCGGTGGGGCGCACGCGCGCTTCGCCCGAGTCGCGGATCAGGATGTGCCGGTGCGGCCGCAGGTCCTCGAGCGTCAGTTCGCGGCCCAGCCGGTGCAACGGATGCGTGGGCGCGGCGACGCACAAGGCGCGCACCGGCATCAGGATGTCGCCCGCGAATCCCTGGGGAACGCGGGTGGCGATGGCGAACTCGACGCGCCGCGCGGCGAGCGCCTCCTCGGTGCCGCCGAGCACCGTCTCGTAGAGCTCGAGATGGGTGTCCGGGCGCTCGGCGCAGAACTCGCCGAAGCACTGCAGCAGCAGCCAGGTCGGGAACAGGATGTCCACGGCGATGCGGATTTCGGGCTCCCAGCCCTTGGCGAGCTCGCGGGCGGCGGTCTCCAGCCGCGCCGTGTTCTGAAGCAGCGTCTTCGCACGGCGATAAAGCAGCTCTCCGATCGGCGTGAGCGCGGCCTTGCGGCCCTTCAGCTCGAAAACCTTCACCTCGAGCAGCGATTCGAGCTTCTTGATGCTGTAGGTAAGTGTGGACTGACTTTTGTGCAGGTGCTCCGCCGCCTTCGCGTAACCGCCTGAATCCACGACTGAAACGAGGACGTTCCATTGGTCGAGGGAGATTCTTGGATGGGCCATTGCATCTATGCAGTAGATTGATATATGCAGTATTTTGAGCTTTTTAATCTAACTCATCAATAACACAATGGCTACACAATATGGAGGCGACCATGACAACCCGAACCCTGCACAAAATCATCCCCTCGATTCCCGCCTCGGACGGCGCGGGCGTGAAGCTGCGCCGTTCGCTCGGCGCGAGCCAGTTGGCGCGCCACGACCCGTTCCTGATGCTGGACGAGTTCTATTCCGACGATCCCAACGATTACCTCGCGGGATTTCCCTCGCACCCGCACCGCGGCTTCGAGACCGTGACCTACATGCTCGACGGCCACATGCAGCACCAGGACTCCGGCGGCAACACGGGCGACCTAGGGCCCGGCGACGTGCAGTGGATGACCGCGGCGCGCGGCTTGATCCACTCCGAGATGCCGCAGCAGACCGAAGGCCGCATGCGGGGCTTCCAGCTCTGGCTCAACCTGCCGGCGAAGGAAAAGATGCAGCCGCCTGCCTATCGCGACATCCCGGCGGCGGCGGTGCCGTCGGTGGCGATCGACGGCGGCAAGGTGAAGGTCATCGCCGGCCGTTTCGGCGCGACGCAGGGCGCGGTGCACGGCGGCACCACGGATGCGCAGTACTGGGACGTGCATCTGGAGCCGGGCGCGGTGTTCGAGGGCGAACTGCCCGCGCAGCACAACGCCTTCCTCTACGCCTACGAAGGCGAAGCCGTGGTCGGCGGGGAGAAAAAGGCGCTGCCGCATCGCGCGGCCGGCCTGCTCTCGACGGGCGACCGGGTGAGGTTCGAGGCGGGCGCCAAGGGCGCGCGCGTGCTGGTGCTTGCCGGCAAGCCCATCGGCGAGCCGATCGTGCAGTACGGGCCCTTCGTCATGAACACGCGCGAAGAAATCGAGCAGGCGATCGCAGACTACCAGGCGGGTGAATTCACGCGGGCGGCGGTGAAGCGGCTGAAGGCGGCCTAGGCCCGCGGCCGCGCCGGTTTCCTCGCGAACAGGAAAAACAGCGACCCCACGCCGGCCAGCAGCGCCAGCACCGTGAAACCGGCGCGGTAGTTTCCCGTCAGGTCGGACATGATCCCCGCGATCAGCGGCCCGCCGATCTGCCCGACGACGGTGATCATGAACGACAGCCCCAGGATCATGCCGATGGCGCTGACGCCGAAGTACTCGGCGCGGATCGCCTGCATCAACGGGCCGCGCAGGCCCCAGGCGACGCCGTGCAGCACCGCGAAGGCGACCAGCAGCGGCACGCCCGCGGCGTAGGTGAGGGCGAGCAGTCCCGCCATGTGCATCAGCATGCAGGCGGCGCAGATGAGGCGCTTGTCGTAGCGGTCGCCGAACGCGGCGCCGGCGGCGATGCCGCCCACCTGCGCCACGGTCATCAGCAGGATGTACAGCGCCGCCGTTTCCACGGGATACCCCAGGCCTTCCTTCAGGTGCGTGATGGCGTGCACGTTGACCGCGCTCACCACGAACAGCGCGAAGCCGTGCCCGAGCGAAAGCAGCCAGAAGGCGGGCGTGCGCAGCGCCTCGCGCGCAGTGAAGTCGCGTGTCGCTGCGGCGGGCTGCGCCGCGCTGGAAGGCGCCACCGGCGCCGCGAGGGGTTCGCCGTCCATGGTCTCGCCATACAGGTGCGGCCGTCCGCGCATCACGCGCGCGAGCGGCCAGCCCAGCACGATGAACAGCACCCCCGAGCCGAAGGCGGTGGGGCGCCAGCCGAAGGACGCGATCGACCAGGCGACCAGCGGCACCGCGATGCCGCCGAACGCGGCGCCCAGCCCGATGATGGACAGCGCGCGCGAGCGCGAGCGCTCGAACCAGTAGATGAGCGCGACGTTGAGGGGGAAAAAGCCGCACAGGCTCGAGCCGAGCGCGATGACGATGAAGGCGCCGTAGAACGCGGCGAGCGATTCGATGCCGCTCAAGATCATGAAGCCCACGCCCAGCAGCAGCACGCCGGCGCGGATCACGCCCTGCGGGCCGAAGCGGTCGATGACCCAGCCGAGCAACGGCCCGAGGATCGCGGCTTCCAGTTGGTGCAGCGCAGCCGCGAACGAAAGCTGCGTCTTCGACCAGCCCAGGTCGTCGCGCAGCACGGCGACGTAGGCGCCGAAGGATTGCAGCAGCAGGCTCGATTGCAGGAACTGGATGCCCGCGCCGGCGCCCACCATGCGCCAGCCGTAGAAGCGCCTCTTGGCCAAGCTCAGCCGATGGCAGTGAGAACTCGCCAACTCTCCGCGGGTAGCGGTTTCAACTCTTGCCCATCGACCCGAAATCGATGTTCACGCTGTCCAGGTTCACCGAGGCCTTGTCCTTCGCTACGCGCGCCGCGACGGCGGTCGGGTTGAACTCGTAGTTCGCGGCGATGAAGCTCTCGGCGAGCTTGAAGCAAAGCTGCGCCACCGCCTTGGGCTGCGGCTTTTCCCCCGTGGCGCTGTACACGCGCGCGCACAGCTGCACGTAGATCTTCTCGGCCAGTTGCTCGATCGGGTCGTGCGCGGGCTGGGCGGCGGGTTTCTGCGGGGCGCTCATGGCGGTTCTCGTGAAGGCTCGAGGCCTGCATCCTAACCCGGGCGCGCTTTGCGCGGCAGGTGCGGCGGGGGTAGTCTTTGCGCGCGGGCGTACCGCCGGGGAGGGCGAGGCATGAACCTGCAAGCGGTCCTGCACAAGACCGAGAAGGGCGTGGCGGAGGTGCAGACGCGCCAGCACAAGCTGGAGCAGAAGCTGCGCAACCTGCTCATCGTGGTGAACGGCAAGGCCACGGCGGCCGAGCTGGTGAAGCAGTTCGAGCAGATCGGCGACGTGGCGCCGCTGCTCGAACAGCTGCTCGCCGGGGAATTCATCCGCGAAGCGTAAGGGGCCGCGCGGCGCCGCGTTCCTGGCGAAGGCGAAGGCACTCCCGGACGAGCGGCGTCAACCGCCGGCGCGCCCTGCGCGTTGTTCGGGCATGGCGCGCTTATCCTGCCCGCAACAACCCGGCGTTCCCCTGCACCTCGTCCTGCGGGGCGACCTGGTCGACCCTGCCGCCACCCTCGCACGCCTTGAGGCCGCGGCGCAATGCCCGGTGCATGCCTACGCGCTCATGGGCACGCACGTGCACCTGCTGCTCACGCCGCTCGTGCCTGCGGGCGCGATGCCCCTGATCGAGGCCCTGGGCGCGCGCGAGTTCGACGCTTCGCCGGTCTACGCGCGGCGCTATGTGCTTGCCTGCATGCGCTACATCGAGCTCAACCCGGTGCGCGCGGGCCTCGCGCGGCACCCGGCGCATTACCGCTGGACGAGTTACCGGGCGAACGCGCTGGGCGAATCCGACCCGCGCGTCACCGCGCACCCCCTGTACTGCGCGCTGGGGCGCACCGCGGAGGAGCGGCGCGCGGCGTACCGCCGTGCGTTTCGCGGCGCGGCTACGAGCCTCGCACGATGACCAGCTTGCTGACGACGGACTTCACGCCGTCGATCCCCGCCACGAATTTCTGGATGCCGCGGCGCTCCGCATCCGACGGCGCCGTGCCGAACAGGGAGACTACGCCGTCCGCAACGGTGACGCCCACGCCCTGGGCGTCCACCTTGCGCGTGTCGCGCAGGGCGTTCTTCACGCGCTCGAGGAGCCGCTCGTCGGCCGAAGGCTCGGGCGCGCTCGGCGGCGTGGGCGCCGGCGCCGCGGACTGCAGCATCGGCTTGACGGGCTCGGCCGCGGCGGGCTTGGGCGGCTCGGCGGAATCGCACGCGGCGAGCGCGATCGCGGCGAAGGCTGCTAGGCTGGCATGGCGCATGGCGGGGGTCTCCTTCTCAGCGTGGGCAGTATGTACCACGAGGGTAGCCGCGCCTAGTCGGCGCGGAACGTGCGGACGAACGCGGCCGCCTCGAGCGGGGCGCCGACCGCCGCCCCCTGGATCAGGTCGCAGCCCAGCGACGCGAGGCGCTCGGCGCTCGCCTGGTCCTCCACGCCCGCCACCAGCACCTCCATGCGCAGCCGGTGCGCGAGCTCGGTCATGAAGCGCACCACCGACAGGTGCTGCGCCGACTCGACGATGTCGCCGACGCGCGCGAGGTCGATGCGCAGTTCGTGGAACGGCAGCGTGGTGAGCCAGGCGAGCGAGGCGTAGCCCGCGCCGGGGTCGTCCAGGCACAGGCGCACGCCCAACTCGCGCAGGTGCTTGAGCGTCTCCACGGACTCCAGGCTCGCCGCCAGCACGGCGGTCTCGGTGATCTCGAGCGACAACCGGCTGGGGCGCAGGTTCCAGGTCTTCAGCGCGCTGGCGACGAACTCAGGCAGGTCGCCCTGGCGCAGGCTCTTGGCCGAGAGCGTGACGCCCACGCGCAGGTCGAGGCCCGCGGTGTCGCGGAAATGGCGGCAGTGGCGCAATGCGCCATTCACCAGCCACAGCGTCACCTCGTTCACCAGGCCCGCCGACTCCGCGGCGGCGATGGCCTTGTCCACCGGCACCGCGCCCAGGCTCGCGTCGCGCCAGCGCAGCTGGCTCTCGGCGCCGACGACGAGCCCGGAGCGCACGTCGCGCTGCGCCTGGAACACGATGTCGAGCGCGTCCTGGGCGATGGCCGAGCGCAGGCGGTTCTCGTACAGCAGCAGCTCGATCTCCGGGCGCTCCTGGCCGGCACCGTAGGCGGCGAAGCGCTCGGGCCGGTCGCGCGCCGCGCGGCTGGCGGCGCGGGCGCGCTGCAGCAGCTCGACTTCGTTGCCGGCATGGTCCGGGAACAGCGCGATGCCCACGGCCGGGCGCGCGTAAACCTCCTCCACGTCCACCCACAGCGGCTGATCGAGGCTGCGCAGGATCTTCTCGGCCGCGAGCGTCGCCACCCCCGGGCTCTGTACGGCGGCGAGCACGCAGGCGAACTCATCCCCGCCGGGCTCGCCGAGGAAGTCCTGCTCGCGCAGCACTTCGTTGCGCAGCCGCGCGCCCAGGCGCTCGCGCACGGCGTCGCCGACGCCATAGCCCCACACGTTGTCGATACGGGCCACGATGCCGCAGTCCACGAACAGCAGCGCGAGCGGGCGGCCGTCGGCGCGGCGCGCCTCGAGGCTGGCGGCAAGCTGCGCCATGAAGGCGGCCAGGCCGGTGTTGCCGGCGTCACGCGCGCGCGCGCCGCGTGCCGCGACTTCGGCGATCAGCGCGAGCTGCGCCATGCCCAGGCGCTCGGCGGCGGCGAGCGCCGCCTCGCAGCGCGCCGCGTCGCCTGCGTAGACGCGCAGTGCGCCCGAGCGCAGCAGCGCCTGCAGCGGCAGGCAGTCGCGCTGCGCGCGCTCGGTCGGCTCGTCGGGATTGAGCGACGCCACCCAATCGGCGAGCAGCCGCTCGAGCGACTCGCGCCCCAGCGCTCCCAGCGCGAGCGCGTTCACCAGCGCGCGCTGCGGCTCGGACATGCCGGCGGGCAGCAGTGGCAGGAAAAACGGCGACGTGGCCGAGGCGAGCGTGCTCTCGCCGCGTGCCGCGCGCAGCGCTTCGGGCGACTGCGCGTTCAGCGCCGTGCCGAGAGCATCGAGCGTGGCGACGGACGCGGCGTCCAGGCCGATCTGGCGCAGCACGTGCTGCAGCGCGGCGCTGTCCAGCGCCGCCGTCACAGAAACAGTTCTCGCGAGTCGATCCTGACGGCGGTCTGGTCGAGCGTGCGCCGGATGCGGTAAGGCTCGTCGGGCGACGCCATCGGTTCCTTCACCAGGTCGAGGATCTTGTGCGGATGGATCGGATTGCCCTGGGCGTCCTGCACCACCATCACGCGCGGCTGCAGGCGCTTGACCAGGTTCTGCGTGATCACCACGCCGACCTCGCCCGTGTTCAGCTCGACGATGCTGCCCACCGGGAACGCGCCCACGCACTGGATGAACTGCTCGACCAGCGCGGCGTGGAACTGCGTGCCGCGGTTCTGGAACAGCACGTTGAGCGCGTTGGAGGGCGGCAACTGCAAGCCGTAGGGCGCGGGCGCGGTGAGCATGTCGAAGGTGTCGACGATGCCGGCGATGGCGCCCATTTGCGAGATGGCGCCGCCCTTCAGGCCGCGCGGGTAGCCGCCGCCGCCGTGGCGCTCGTGGTGCAGCGAGGCGAGGCTCGGCAGCTCGGGCGGCAGGCCCGCGGTCCTGGACAGGATCTCCACGCTGTGCGTGACGTGTTCCTTGAAGGCCGCCTCTTCCGCGGGCGCGAGGTCGGATCGCCGCCCCGGCATGCCCTCGGGGAGCTTGAGCATGCCCACGTCCTGCAGGAGCCCCATCAGCGCGAGGACTTCCAGGCTGTCTCGCTCCAGCTGCAGGAAGCGGCCGAACACCGTCATGTACACCGACACCTGCGTCGAGCGGTTGAGGGTCTCCTCGGCCTTGTCGCGCAGGGTGACCAGCAGCATCATGGCGTCGGGGTTGCGCACCACCGAGTCGGTAATCTCGGTCACCGCTTGCCGGGCGCGCTCGCCGTCGAGCGCGTTGCCGGTGATCACCGCGCGCGCCATCGCGTGCACGATGGCGTTGGTCTGCGTGAAGACGGTGCGCGCGCGCGGCAGCTCGTCTTCGACGCTGGCGAGCTCCGGGTAGACCACGCTGCCGCGCACCTTCTCCCCGGACTGCTCGGCGATCGCCTGGCGCGCCGAGCCCGGTGGCAGCGTGAGCAGCTTCGCCGCCACGACCTCCTGGCGCTTCTCCGGGTCGACGTAGACCCGCTTGCAGTATTTCTTCAGCGCGTCGAGCTGCTGCTCGGTCTGCAGCACGAACCCCTGGTAGACGAATGGCGTCTCGGTCCAGGGCCGGTCGAGCTTGGCGACGTACATGCCGAACTCGAGCGACTCGACCGGGACTTCCCTGTGTGCCATGCGCGCGCCGTGACCGGACAATCGGAGAAGCCGATTCTGGTGCCTGGACGCGCGCTCGGCAAGCGCAGCATGCAGTAACATCCCGCCCGGGACGAACCCTCGGGAGCGCGCGGCGGTGGCGGAAGCCATGGACATCGGCTTGAGCCTGCAGGTCGGCAAGTACGACGTGCAGAAGATGCTCGGCAAGGGCGCCACGGGGACCGTCTACCTGGCGCGCGACACCTTTTCCGGCGGCGAAGTGGCGTTGAAGACCATCGAGCCCGAGGTGTTCCGTGATCCCGAGTTCGGCACCCTGTACCGCTCGCAGTTCCAGAACGAGGCCTCGCTCGCCGGCAAGCTCAAGCACCCGCACATCGTCTCCATCCTCGACGCGGTGGTGGGCGAGGACTCGGGTTACATCGCCATGGAGCTGGTGACCGGGGGCGACCTGTCGGCGCACACGCAACCCGACAAGCTGCTGCCGGTGGCCGACGTGCTGCAGATCGGCTTCAAATGCTGCGGCGCGCTCGACTACGCCTTCCGGGAAGGCATCGTGCATCGCGACATCAAGCCCGCCAACATCATGCGCACGGGCGGCAATGACGTGAAGATCGCCGATTTCGGCGCTGCCTACCTGCGCAAGAGCCAGGCGGTACAGACCGCCACCCTGGGCTCGCCGTACTACCTGTCGCCCGAGCAGATCGCCGGGCGCGAGCTCACGCACCACAGCGACATGTTCGCGCTCGGCGTGGTGCTCTACGAGATGCTCACCGGGCAGCGGCCGCTGCGCGCGGAGAACCTGGACGCGCTGCTGAAGAAGATCGTCGAGCTCGAGCCGCTGCCGCCGAGCGAGGTGCGCAAGGACCTGCCGAAGGCGCTCGACGCGGTGATCCTGCGCGCGCTGGAGAAGAAGCCCGAGGCGCGCTACCCGACCTGGTCGGAGTTCGCGCTCGAGCTGTCCAAGGTGGTGCGGCAGGTGGTGCCCGCGGGCGCGATTCCCGACACCGAGAAGTACGTGGCGCTCAAGCGCGTCGAGATGCTCGCCAATCTCGACGACGCCGACATCTGGGAGCTGGTCGGCGCCGGCAAGTGGGCGCGCGTGGACAAGGGCAGGACCATCGTGCGCGAGAACGACAAGGGCACCAGCTTTTTCTTCCTCGCCGAGGGCGAGGTGAAGGTGACGCGCGGCGGCCGGCTGCTGAACGTCGTCAACCCCAGCGAGTGCTTTGGCGAGATGGCCTACATCTGGGGCGGTGAGCTGCCGCGCCACGCCTCGGTGGAATCGATGACCCCGCTGGTGCTCGCGGAGTTCGACCCGGCGGCGCTGCAGCGCATGAGCGGGAGCGCGCAGCTGCAGTTGACGCGCGCCCTGGTGCGCAACCTCGTGGACCGGCTGGTGCTCGCCAACACGCGCGTCACCGCGGCGCGCTAGGCGACGGGAACCGGCGCCCCGCGCGAGAGTCGAACGCAACGATGCGCGAAATCCTGGGCTTGGGCGACGAGGCGCGCCTGAACCGTCGCTGGTTCCACGACGAGTATTTCGACCTGTTCGTCTGGCAGGACGCGGGCGGGGCGCTCGCGCGCTTCGAGCTGTGCTACGGCGTCGGCGCGAGCGAACGCGCGCTGGTCTGGCTGGGCGGCGAGCGCCTGTACCACGACGGCGCGTCCGGCGCCGCGCCCGACCTGCAGGCGCTGCTGCAACGCTTCGAGCGCGCCCGTGGCGAGTTGCCGGCGGAGGTGCGCCGGGAAGTGCTGTCGCGGATCCGGGAATACGCCGCGGGCCCCGTCGCCCGGCGCTCGGACTACCGGCGCGCCGCCTGGCAGCAGCGCAGCGCGCCGGCCTAGCCGCGCTCAGGCTAAGATTCGTGCCATGCCCAGACCCGGCGTCCCCGGCGCACTCGCGAACCTGCGCCTGCTCGACCTTTCGCGCGTGCGCGCCGGCCCGTCCTGCGTGCGCCAGTTCGCCGATTTCGGCGCCGACGTGATCAGGATCGAGACGCCGGCGGGGCTCGATCCGAACGAAGGCATGGGGGGCGCGCGCTCGGGTTCGGACTTCCAGAACCTGCAGCGCAACAAGCGCTCGATGACGCTCAACCTCAAGCAGCCGGCAGCGCTCGAGGTGTTCGGGCGGCTGGTGAAGACCGCCGACGTGGTGGTGGAGAACTACCGGCCGGACGTGAAGTTCCGCCTGGGCATCGACTACGAGTCGCTCGCGAAGCTCAACCCGCGCATCATCCTCGCCAGCATCTCCGGATTCGGCCAGGACGGGCCCTATCGCGACCGGCCGGGCTTCGACCAGATCGCGCAGGGCATGAGCGGCCTCATGTCGGTGACCGGCTTTCCCGGCAAGGGGCCGGTGCGCACCGGCGCGGCCATCGCCGACGTCTCGGCGGGGCTGCTCGCGGCGCTCGGCATCATGACCGCGCTGCTCGAGCGCGAGCGCTCGGGCAAGGGCCAGTGGGTGCAGTCCTCGCTGCTGCAGGCCGGCATCACGCTGCTCGACTTCCAGGCCGCGCGCTACCTGAAGGAGGGCGAGGTGCCGCCGCAAGTGGGCAACGACCACCCGACCAGCATGCCGACCTCGGCCTACCAGACCGCAGACGGCTACATCAACGTCGCCGCCTCGGGCGAGGGCATGTGGACGCGGCTGTGCGGCGCGATCGGGCGCGAGGACCTGCTCGAGCGGCCCGAGTTCAAGGGACAGCCGGCGCGTGCGAAGCACCGCGCGCCGTTGAACGCCGAGATCAACGAAGCGCTGGCGAAGAAATCGAGCGCCGAGTGGATTGACGCCCTGAACACGGCCGGCGTGCCCTGTGGGCCGATCTACACCATCGACAAGATGTTCAGCGATGCGCAGGTCAAGCATCTGGGCGTCGCCGCCGACGTGGAAAGCCGCGCGCTCGGCAAGTTCAAGGTGGTGAACCAGGCCGTGCGCCTGTCGCGCACCCCGGCGCGTATCGCGAGCGCCGCGCCCGAGATAGGCGAGCACACCGAGGACATCCTCGCTGAACTGGGCTACGGCAACGAAGCCATCGCGCAACTGCGCGCGGCGAAGGCCATTTAAATGGGGACTGTCCCTATTTAAGGGTGACGACGATCTTGCCGACGTGGGCGTTGGTTTCCATGCGCTCCTTGGCCGCGGGGAGCTGGTCGAAGGGGTAGACGCGGTCGAGCAGCGGCGCGATGCGGCCGTCGGCGACCAGGGGCAACATGTCCGCCACGAAGCCGCGCACCGTGGCGCCGCGCTGCTCGGCGTTGCGCAGCTTGTTGGACACGCCGAACAGCGTGAGGCGCTTGGAGTGCAGCGCCTCGAGGTCCATTTCCGCCTTCAGCACGCCGTCGACGTAGCCGACGAACGCCAGGCGTCCCTGGAAGCCGAGCGCGCGCACGCACTCGGCGAACACGGTGCCGCCGACCGCGTCGATGGCCAGATCGGCGCCGCGCTCGCCGGTGGCCTGCATCACCGCCGCGGCGAAGTCGGGCTTGCGCGTGGCGAGCGCGACGTCCAGCCCCAGGGGCTTGAGCTTTGCGAGCTTTTCGGCCGAGCCCGAAGTGCCGACGACCTTCGCACCGAGCGCCTTGGCGGCTTGCAGAGCGTAGACGCCCACGCCCGAGGTGACGCCGGTCACGAGGAGCCACTCGCCGGCCTTGAGGCGGCCCTGTGCGAGCACCATGTCGTAGGCCACGACGAAGGCGAGCGGCACCGCCGCCGCCTGCTCCCACGACAGCCGCGCGGGCACTGCCATGGTCTCGCGCACGTCCATGAGCCCGTGCTCGGCGAAGGCGCCGGGGCAGCGCGCCATCACGCGATCGCCGAGCTTGAACTGCGTGACCCCGGGGCCGAGCTTGACGACTTCGCCGGCGCCCTCGGTGCCGGCGGGCTTGGCGGCCTTGGTGCCGGGGGCGAGCTCGCCGCGGTTGAGCCCGGCGGCGTGCATCCTGACGAGCACCTGGTGCGCCGCGGGCTCGGGGTGCGGCGCCTCGCGCAGTTCGACGCCGAGGCGCGGCGCGCCAGGGGTGAAATACCAGGCGCGCATGACTATTTCGCGCCCAGGCCGGTGTTGCGGATGACCGAGCCCATGCGCCGGAACTCGACCTGGTTGCGCGCGGCGAAGGCCTCGGGGGAGAGGATCAGGCCCTGCGCGGCGAGCGCCGCGAGGCGCGCTTGCAGCGCGCTCGTCTGCAGCACCGCGTTGATCTCGCGATTGAGCAGCGCGATCACGTCCTTAGGCGTGCCCGCCGGCACGTAGAGGCCGAACACCGTGTCGGCGTCGAACTCGCCACCGAGCACTTCGGCCACCGTCGGCACCTCGGCGAAGGCGGGATGGCGCTGCGGGCTGCCCACCGCCAGCATGCGCAACTTTCCGGCGCGCACGTGCTGCAGCGCGATGCCCGGATCGAAGGCGAAGTCGATCTGGCCGCCGAGCAGGTCGGTCACCACCGGGGCGGCGCCCTTGTAGGGCACGTGCGTGGTCTGCACCTTCGCCACGTGGTTGAACATCTCGCCGGCGAGGTGGGGCGAGCTGCCATTGCCGGGCGAGCCGTAGTTGAGCTTGCCCGGGTTGGCGTGCGCATGGGCGATGAACTCGCGCAGCGTATGGGCCGGGATCGAAGGCTTCACCACGAGGTACACGCTCACCACCGCCACCGGCGCCACCGGCTCCAGCGCCTGCATCGGGTCAGGGACGATCTTGGGGTTGAGCTGGCCATTGACGGTGATTGCGCCGCCCGAGGACATGAGCAGCGTATGGCCGTCGGCGGCGGCCTTGGCGACTTCGGTGACGCCGATGTGGCCATTGGCGCCGGGCTTGTTCTCCACCACGAAGGGCTGGCCGAGCTTTTCCTGCAGCGCCGCGGCGATCGGGCGCGCGATCTGGTCGGCGGCGCCGCCGGGCGGGAAGTTGACGACGATGCGCGCCGGCCTGGACGGGTAGCTCTGTGCCTGGGCTGCGGCGGCGAGCGTCAGCGCGGCGAGGGCAATCATGCTGCGAAGCAGCGTTGCATTCATGTTTGTCTCCTCCAGTGGGCGCGGAATCGTAGCATGGCAAACTCGCGCCTCCCGCCACCGGATTCGCACCCGCCATGCGCCTCGTCATCGCCCAGATGAAGCACGAAACCAACACCTTCTCGCCGGTACCCACCGATCTCGCGCGCTTCTCGGGCGGGCGCACCGCGCCGCTCGAGGGGGAGGCGATCCGCGAAGCGTTCGCGGGCACCGGCACCGCAATCGGCGCGTTCATCGATCTCGCCGAGAAAACGGGCGCGCAAGTGGTGCTGCCTGTCGCGGGCAACGCTGCGCCGAGCGGCCCGGTGCAGACCGCGGCCTACGAGCACATGGCCGGGCGCATCGTCGATGCGGTGGCGCAGGGCTGCGACGCAGTGCTGCTCGATCTGCACGGCGCGATGGTGACCGAGCGCCACGAGGACGGCGAAGGCGAGTTGCTCGCGCGCCTGCGCAAGGTCGCGCCGCAGGTGCCGATCGGCGTCGCGCTCGACATGCACGCCAACCTGTTCCCCGCGATGGGCGAGCATGCCACCGTGATCGCCGGCTACCAGACCTACCCGCACGTGGACATGTACGAAACGGGCTTGCGCGCGGGGCGGCCGATCCTCGGCCTGCTCGAAGGCAAGGCGCGGCCCGCCATGGCCTGGGGCTGGCGCCCGATGCTGCCGCACGTGATGCGCCAGTCGAGCCTCGACGGTCCGAACCGCGACCTCCAGGCGCGCGCGAAACGCATGGAAGCCGAGGGCGCGCTGAGCGCCACGTTGTTCGTCGGCTTTCCGCACGCCGACATTGCCTACGCCGGCGTTTCTTCAGTGGTGGTCACCGACGGCGATGCCGCCATGGCGCGGGTCCTGAGCGATGAACTGCTCGACATGGCGTGGCGCGAGCGCGAAAAGTTCGTCTATCGCGTGGAGCCGCTCGCCGCGTCGCTCGCCCGCGCGCAAGGCATGCAAGGCGGGCCCATCGTGCTGCTCGACCATTACGACAACTGCGCCTCCGGCGGCACCATGGACACCATGGCGGTGCTGGGCGCGATCCTGGAGGCGCGCATGCAGGATGTGTGCGCGTTCGCGGTGTGCGATCCGCAGGCGGTGGCGAAGATGAAGCAGGCGGGCCTGGGCGCGCGCGTGACGCTGGCGCTCGGCGGCAAGCTCGACATGCCGGCGCTCGGCCTGAAGGGGCGGCCGCTGGAAGTGACCGGGTTGGTGCAGCGGCTCATCGACGGGCCCTACCGCAACGAAGGGCCGATGGCGAAGGGCGAGCGCATGGACATGGGCGCCTCGGCGGTGCTCGACACGGGGCGCGCGCAGATCGCGGTGATCTCGCGCCACACCGAGCCCTACGACCTGGGCGCGTTCCGCGCGCTCGGGCTCGATCCCGCGAACAAGAGGTACGTCATGCTGAAGAGCCGCGTGCACTGGCGCGCGGGCCTCGGCGCGCTGGCGAAGGCGGTGGTGGAGTGCGCGGGCGAGGGCGTGTGCACCTCGGACTATGCGCAGTTGAAGTTCAGCCGCGTGCGCCGCCCGGCCTATCCGCTGGATCCGGACGCGCGCGCCTGAGGCGCGCTATCGGCTTGGCACGCCTATGGCCACCGGCCGCACCGGCGAGCCGGCGGCGCCCTTGTCCCGCAGCGGCAGGATCATCGTGCACGAGGTCCACACCTTGTCGTTGGCGAGCTCGTCGAGCTTGGCGTTCTCGATATGGTGGATGCCCATCTGCGTGAGCATGTGGTGGTGCACGGCGAACGGCAGCCCTTCGGGCGTGCCCGCGGCGGGCCCCGCCTTGCCTTGGAGCATGCCCTCGGGGACGGGATCCACGAACGGCGTATCCAGCGCGATGACCACCACGCGCCGCTCGCCGAGGTACATCGCCGCGTCGTAGGACAGCCCGGGCGCCTGGGCGTAGTAAATTTTTTCGGTGTCCGGATCGCGCCAGTGGTCGCCCCAGCCGGTGCGCACGTAGACCACGTCGCCGTACTGGATGCCGCGCTTGCCCAGGCCCTGGGCCTTGAGCATCGCCTCGATGTCCTTGCGCGTCACGAGCGCGCCGGCCTTCATCGGCGCGCCGCCGCCGACATGCGTCTTGGCGTCGAGCAGCACCGCGCTGGTCACGATCGGCGGCGCCTTTTCCATGCCGAGCCTGAGCAGCGGCGAATCGTCGGCGGGCTTTACTTCGTCCTGCGTGAAGCCGCCGTAGTAGCGCAGGCGGGAGGCCGGGAACGGCGGCTTGCCGTCCCACGGCTGCGCCAGGTACGCGAAATGCCCGAGCGCATCCATCTGGGTGGCCTGTGCGGCAGGCTCGGCGCCTTCGTTGAAGGTTTCGCCATTGAAACCGTGGCCGCTGCCGGGGATGCCCGCAGTGGGCTTGGGCTGCTGCCGGTACGGCCCGGAGAACGCCGACAGCGGCATGGTGTTCGAGCGCAGGTACGACAGTTCGTAGGCGCGCGCGCCGGGCTGAGCCATGTGCCAGGCGCAGCGTGTCCACGTCGCCGGCCCGACCTGGTTGGCCATGCCGCGCTCATCACCCGCCGGCCAGGG
>DASTTC010000253.1:0-3283 GCA_035760345.1 Burkholderiales bacterium
CTGCCGCAACAACGGCGACGACCCGGCAACGCTGCCCCAGCGCTACGCCGACACCCTCAATGCCGCGCTCGCGGATCGGCCGTCAGGCATGACGATCACGATGCATACCTGCCGCGGCAACTTCAAGAGCGCCTGGGTGGCCGAGGGCGGCTACGACCCGGTCGCCAAAGCCATGTTCTCGGCGGATGTCGACGGCTTTTTCATGGAGTTCGACTCGGCGCGCGCCGGCGGCTTTGAGCCGCTGAAGGCGCTGCCGGAAGGCAAGAAGGTCGTGCTCGGGCTCGTCACCACCAAGGTGGGCGCGATCGAAGACCAGGCGATGCTGAAGCGGCGCATCGACGAAGCGGCGAAATTCGTGCCGCTGGAGAACCTGTGCCTGTCGCCGCAGTGCGGCTTTTCCAGCACGCACCACGGCAACGCCCTCTCGGAGGCCGATCAGTGGAAAAAACTCCAACTAATCATGGACGTGGCGCGCACGGTATGGCCTAGGGACTACCCCTAGGCTGCGTCAGGAACATCCCTATGCCCCGGGCCGCCCGCCGGGCCTAGCATGGGGGCATGAAGGCTGTCCTGAAGGTGCTGCCGGAGGCCCGTGCCGCAAGGGACGCGCGGGACGTCGAGGAGCTGCAGTTGCTGCGCACGGCGATGGACGCCGCGTCCGATCCGGTGTACGTGGTCGACGCGGCCGCCCTGCGCTTCCTCTACGTGAACGAGGCGGCCTGCCGCGTCCTCGGCATCACGCGCGAAGCGCACCTCGCCATGCCGCCCTGGGAGACTTCGGGCATCACCCGCGAACGGCTGGAGGAGGCCTACCGGGACGTCATCGCCCGCAACGGGGAGACGGTCAAGGTGGAGGTGTTCGGCGTCAACGCCTCGCGCGGCGGCAAGGGCTGGTTCGAAGTGCAGCGGCGCGCGCTGCGCTTCGGCGAGCGCTGGCTGATCGTCACCAACTCGCGCGAAGTGTCCGAGCGCAAGCTCGCCGAGGAGGCCGCGCTGCGCCACGGCAGCCTGTACGAGACGCTGAGCGCCACCAACGAGGCGATCATGCGCGCGCGCTCCGAGGAGGAGTTGTACGGCCTGGTCTGCGAGGCGGGCATGGTCGGCGGCCGGGTGGCGGCCGCGGCCGTGGTGGTGGCCGATCCGGGCGCAGCGCACTTGCGGGTCGCCGCCACCCGCGGGGCCCTCGCCGAAGTGCTGCGCCTGGGGTGCATCCCGACCGACGCCGCGGTTTCCCAAGGGCACGGCCTGGCCAGCGGCGCGTTCCACTCGGGCCGGCCCTGCGTGAGCAACGACTACCTCAAGGACGGGCGCACGCTCGCCTGGCACGGCGCCGCCGGCGCTGCCGGCATCCAGTCGGCTGCCGCCGTGCCCTTCGTGCGCGCTGGCGCGACCCGCGGCGTGCTGCTGCTCTACGCCGAGCGCAAGCGGGCGTTCGACGAGGAGGCCGTGCGGCTGCTCGAGCGCATGGCGCAGAACATCTCCTTTGGCCTGGAGAACCTGGAGCGCGACGCCGAGCGCCAGCGTGCCGAAGCGCGGCTCAACCAGAGCGAAGCGCGGTTCCGCAGCCTGACCGAGCTGTCTTCCGACTGGTACTGGGAGCAGGACGCATCGCTGCGCTTCACCAAGTTCGAGGGCAGCGGCGCGGCGGGCGAGCGCTACCAGCCGGCGCGCGCGGTCATCGGGCGGCTGAGCTGGGAACTGCCCGGGATCGTGCTGGAATCGGCGAACTGGGCGGCGCACCGTGCCCGGCTCGAGCGGCGCGAGCCGTTCCGCGAGTTCGAATATTCGTACCGCGACAGCAAAGAAAACCTGCACTACCTCAGCGTGAACGGCGAGCCGGTCTATGGCGCGGACAGCGGGTTCCTCGGCTACCGCGGCACCTCGCGCGACATCACCGCGCGCAAGCAGGCCGAGGAGCGCATCCAGTACCTTGCCACCCACGACGCGCTCACCGGCTTGCCCAACCGCGTGATCTTCTCCGAACTTCTCAACCACGCCATCGGCGCCGCGCGGCGCAAGGCGTGCAGCCTCGCGCTGCTGTTCGTCGACCTGGACCGCTTCAAGGTGATCAACGACACCCTCGGCCACCAGGCGGGAGACGGCCTGCTGAAGGGCGTCGCCGCGCAGCTCAAGCGCTGCGTGCGCGCCGCGGACGTCGTCGCGCGCCTGGGGGGCGACGAGTTCGTGGTGCTGCTCGAGGCAGGCGCCGACGCGAACGCGGCGCAGGCGGTGGCGCGCAAGCTGCTCGAGGCGCTCGCGCAACCGATCGCCGTGGAGGGCGCCGACTGCCGCGTGACCGCCAGCATCGGCATCGCGATGTTCCCGGGGGACGGGCAGGACGAGGGCGCGCTGATGAAGTCGGCCGACATCGCGATGTACCACGCCAAGGACGAAGGCAAGAACAATTTCCAGTACTACTCCGCGGCCAACCAGTCGCACTCGCTCGGCAAGATGGCCATGGAAGGCCACCTGCGCGGCGCCCTGGAGCGCAACGAACTGTTCCTGCACTACCAGCCCAAGAAGAGCCTGCGCACCGGCGCGATCTCCGGCGTGGAGGCACTCCTGCGCTGGCGCAGCCCGGTGCTCGGCCTGGTGCCGCCCGCCGAGTTCATCCCGCTCGCCGAGGAGACCGGACTGATCCTGCCGATCGGGCGCTTCGTCCTGCGCGAGGCCTGCGAGCGCGTCGCGGCCTGGGGGCGCGCCGGCCTGCCGGCGCTGCGCGTGGCGGTCAACCTGTCGATGCGCCAGCTCGCTGACCCCGAGTTTCCGGCGCAGATCGCGGCCACCCTGGCGCGGGCCGGACTGCCGGCTAGCCAGCTCGAACTCGAGATCACCGAGAGCATGGTGATGAGCAATCCGGAGCGCATGCTAGCCCTGCTCACGGGCATCCGCGACACGGGCGTGCAGCTCTCGATCGACGATTTCGGCACCGGCTACTCGTCGCTGGGACAGCTCAAGCGCCTGCCGATCGACGCGCTGAAGATCGACCGCTCGTTCATCCGCGACATCCCGGGCGACCTCGAGGACGAAGCCATCGCCGAGGCCATCATCGCCATGGCGCGCAAGCTCGGGCTGACGGTGATCGCCGAAGGCGTCGAGACCCAGGCACAGCAGGATTTCCTCGGCCTGCATGACTGCGACGAGATGCAGGGATTCCACTTCGCGCGCCCGCTACCGCCCGAGGAACTCGAGGCGCTGCTGCGGCAGAGCGCCGCGTAGGGTGGGCCAACGGCCCACCCTACTATTTTTTCTTCTTCAGCACGAACCCGTAGCGGCACTCCGC
>DASTTC010000254.1:0-5003 GCA_035760345.1 Burkholderiales bacterium
CCGCTTGAGCAGCGGATCCTGCGCATTGGCCGGGTCGCCGGGGAAATAGATGCGGGTCGAGAGTTGCTTGAGCAGGCCGCGCATGAACACTGTCACCGAGAGGTGTGGCGCCTGCAGATTGCCGCCGGGACCCGGCACGCGGCCGGGCTTGACCGTGCTGAAGCGGAAACGTCCCTTGGCGTCGGTCGGAATGCGCCCGAAGCCGCGAAACTCCTTCTCCAGCGGCGTCTTTCGCCGGTCATCCGGGTGCGCATACCTGCCTGCGGCATTGGCCTGCCAGATTTCCACCAGCCCGTCCCCCACGCCGACGCCGGCCCCATCCAGCAGGCGGCCTTGGATGATCATGCGCTCGCCCCTCACCCCCGGCCCCGCGATGCAATCCGTATTGAGCCAGGTCAGCCCGATGTGCAGGTAGGGCCCGACGGTCTGCGATCCGCTCGCGATCAGCTTCATGACTTGTCCATCGGCGTTGCCGCGCGACCGCGCAGGACGATGTCGAAGCGGTAGGCGAGTGCGTGCTCGGGCACCGTGTTTTCCAGGTCGAACTGCGATACCAGGCGCTGGCGCCCCTTCGGGTCGGGGATGCTCATGTACATGGGGTCGAGGCTCAGCAGCGGGTCGCCCGGGAAGTACATTTGCGTTACCAGGCGCGTAAGGAACGCGCGGCCGAAGAGCGAAAAGTGGATATGCGCGGGGCGCCACGCGTTGTAGTGATTGCGCCAGGGGTACTCTCCGGGGCGGACGGTGACAAACCGGTAATGCCCGTTCACGTCCGTAAGCGTGCGTCCGGCGCCGGAGAAGTTGGGATCCAGCGGCGCATCGTGCCGATCGGCCTTGTGGGGATAGCGCCCGGCCGCGTTCGCCTGCCATACTTCAACCAGCGTGTGCGGCACGGGCCGACCGTTCTCGTCGAGTACGCGGCCGCTGACGAGGATGCGCTCGCCGATCGGCTTGCCCCTGTGCTGGCGCGTGAGATCGTGGTCCGTGGGCTTCAGGTCGTCGTGGCCAAACACGGGCCCGGTAATCTCAGAGAGTGTCTGCGGCGCGATCACCAGCGGCCGCGTCGGGTGGCGCTTGGCGGTCGAGACGTACGGCGGAAATTCGTACGCGGGCTGGCTTCGTGGTCGATATTTTCGGTAACCGTGGATCTTGCCCATGTCTACTCCGCGTCGGGCTGCTTGTCGGGCTGCGCGCGCACGAATGCATCAAGTTGCATGCAGGCGTCAAACACGCGCGTCACCGTGGGGAACGGCTTGAGGTCGCACGCAAAGCGCTGCGCGTTGAATATCTGCGGCACGAGGCAACAGTCCGCCATGCTCGGCGCATCATCGTGGCAGTGCCGTCCCGTGCCGGGCCGTCCCAGCTCGGCTTCCAGCTTGGCCAGGCCGTCGGCGATCCAGTGCCGATACCAAGCGTCGACTTCCTCCTGGCCGTGGCCCAGCGTGTGCTTGACGTATTTCAGCACGCGCGGATTGTTGAGCGGATGGATTTCGCAGGCGACGATCAGCGACAGGCTCCTTACGCGCGCGCGCTCCAGGGGATGCTTCGGCAGCAGAGGCGGCTGCGGATGAGCCTCTTCCAGATACTCCATGATGGCGATCGACTGTGCGAGGAGCGCGCCATCGACCTCCAGCGCCGGCAGTAGGCCTTGAGGGTTGACCGCGGCGTACTCCGGCTTGCGGTGTTCGCCCTTCGCCAGGTGCACGAACGTCGGCTGGTAGTCCAGGCCCTTGAGGTTGAGCGCGATGCGTACGCGAAACGCCGCGGAGCTGCGAAAGTACGTGTACAGCTTCACAACGCGGGAACCATCCTCACTTTCAGGTCTCCCACGCCGTCGATGTGCGCGTGCAGCTCGTCGCCGGGCTTCACCGGCCCGACGCCGGCGGGCGTGCCGGCGTAAATGACGTCACCGGGCTCAAGCGTGTAGTACTCGGAGAGGTAGGCGATCTGCTCGGGCACCGACCAGATCATGTCGGACAGGTCCGCCTTCTGCCGCTCCTTGCCGTTCACCTGCAGCGAAATCGCGCCCTGCGACGGGTGGCCGATCTTTGCCGCGCTCACCAGGGCGCTGCACGGCGCCGCTTCGTCGAAATCCTTGCCGAAATCCCAGGGCCGGCCGTGGTCTTTGCCGATTTGCTGCAAGTCGCGCCGGGTCATGTCCAGGCCCACGCCATAGCCGTAGACGTGCTCGGTGGCGCGAGCCGCCGCGATGCGTCGCCCGCCTTTGCCGAGCGCGACCACCAGCTCGGTCTCGTAGTGCAGGTTCGTCGTCTTCGGCGGGTAATGCACCTCTCCGCCTCCGGGTACCAGGGCGTGCGCGCTCTTGATGAAGAAGAACGGCTGCTCGCGGCCGCTGGCGCCCATTTCCTTCTGGTGCTCGACGTAGTTGCGTCCGACGCAGAAGATGCGCCGGACTGGAAACGCTTCCTTGCTGCCGTCCACCGGCAGCGATGGGGGGGTCCACAGCGGAATGACGTGAGACATGGCGTCCTCGAGCGGGGGAAACGCGGATTCTAGTCCTTGGCGGTGCGCCGCTGCGCGAGCAGTTCGCGCAGCTTGAAGCGCTGCACCTTGCCGGTGGCGGTGCGCGGCAGGGCCTCGACCGGCAGGACCCATTTCGGTCGCTTGTGGCGGGGCAACTTCTCTGCGCACGCGCGTTCGGCCGCCGCGACCGCGGCATCGGCATCCGCGCCGCGCGCCGCGACGAATAACGCCAGGCGCTCGAAACCGTCGGCGTCGGGCACCGCTACGCACGCCGCTTCCGCGATCGCTTCCAGCGCGCTGACGGCTTCCTCGAGCTCGCCGGGCTGCACCCACTGGCCAGCGACTTTAACCAGCTCGTCGCTGCGTCCCTGATGCGAATAAAAGCCCCGTTCGTCGCGCACGAAAAGATCCCTGGTGCAGAACCAGCCGTCGCGGAACTGCTCGCGCGTCGCCTCCGGGCGGTTGGCGTAGCCCGGGCTCAGCGCCGGGTGGCGGATCCAGAGCACGCCGGGCTCGCCCGCGCGCGCCTCGTGGCCCTCGGCGGTGAGCACGCGTACCTCGACGCCGGCGAGCGGCTGGCCGCTGCGTTGGCCCCCGGCGCTGCCGCGCGGCGTGATCATCGCCGCACAGAAAGTTTCCGACATGCCGTAGATGGTGAGGATCTCGCGGCCGGTCGCTGTTTGCCACGCGTCGAACAGTGCGGGCGGCAAGCGCTCGCCGGCCGAAACGTAATGCGTGACCTCGCGGAACGGTGCCAACTGCTCGCTCGGCAGCGACAGCAGTTGGCGATAGAAGGTCGGCACGCTGAATACCGCCGTGGGGCGGTGGCGCGCGACAAGGGCCTGAGTCTGGCCGAGATCGGGCCAGTCGGGGTTCAGGATCGCACACGCGCCGATCGACAGCGGGCCGAGCAGGCCATTCTCGAGCGCGTAGGCGAAGAACAGCTTGGAGGTCGCGAGTACGCGATCGTCCGGGCCCAGCCCCACGATCTCGCGTTGCGCCTGGCCGGCCGGCAACACGTTGCGGTGGGTGTGCACGATGCCCTTGGGTCGTCCGGTAGTACCGGATGAGAACAGCCAGAACGCAGCGTCGCCGGGCTGCGCCGGATGGGCCGGCGCTGTTGGTGCCGCGCGCCGCATCGCTTCCAGCCAGCTGGCGAGCGGTAGCAGGCGCTGCTCGCGGGCAAGCTCGGACGCGTACGGACCGAGCGCGTTCACCAACGTCTCCTCCGCGACGACCAGGCGTGCGTCGCTAACGGACACCATGTGCCGGTAGTCGGCCTCCGCCAGCTTGCTGTTAAGGCCAATGGCGACCGCGCCCGCGTGCACGGCCCCCAGCCAGGCGGCGGCGAACTCGGGGGTATCTCGCAGCAGGAGCAAAACGCGGTCCCCGGGCCGTACGCCGAACGCACGCAGGGCGTTCGCCGCGCGTGCCATGTCCGCAGCGAGCTCGGCGTAGGAGAGGGAGCGCTCGCCGCAGACGATCGCCGTGCGCGCGGCGTGGCGCGAGAGCGCATCCCGGCCCAGCAGGTGCTCGGCGGCGTTCATGGCACGCCGAGTATAGGGGCTCGGCGTCCCGGGCAAAAAAACGGGGCGCTTGCGCGCCCCGTGAACTAGGGGATGAGACCTAGGAGGAGACTTCGGTACGACTACATACGGTAGGCCGCCTCGCCGTGCGAGGTGGTATCGAGGCCTTCGCGCTCCGCATCCTCGGTGACACGCAGGCCGAGGGTGAGGTCCACAAGCTTGAATGCGATGAAGGCGACGGCGCCCGACCAAACGATGGTGGTGAGCACGCCGGTCCCCTGCGTCATGAGCTGGCCCCAGATTGAATAGTCCGCAGAAGCCTTATTGGCGACGTAGTCCCAGATTCCTGAGCCGCCCAGCGAGGGCGCGGCGAACACTCCGGTCAACAACGCACCCACGATGCCGCAAACGCCATGCACGCCGAACACGTCGAGCGAGTCGTCAGCGCCAAGGAGCTTTTTCAGTCCGTTCACTCCCCAGAACCCGGCGACACCCGCTACGAGGCCGATGACCAGGCCCCCCATGACGCCCACGAAGCCACAGGCCGGGGTGATGGCGACCAAACCCGCGACGGCGCCTGACGCGGCACCCAGTGCGGACGCCTTGCCGCGGGCGAGCGTCTCAGCCAGCAACCAAGTGAGCACCGCACCGGCGGTGGCGACGATGGTGTTCAGGAACGCGACGCTGGCGACGCCAGTAGCCTCGAGATTGGAGCCGGCATTGAAGCCGAACCAGCCAACCCACAGCATGCACGCGCCGATCATGGTGAGCGGCAGGTTGTGCGGCGGCATTGCTTCCTTGCCGTAGCCCATCCGCTTGCCGATGACCCAGGCGCCCACCAGGCCCGCCACGCCGGCATTGATGTGCACCACGGTGCCGCCGGCGAAGTCGAGCGCGCCTTTCTGCCACAGCCAGCCGGCAGCGGCGGTCACGGCGTCGAGGCTTTTCGAGTCGGTGATCGCGTCGGGGCCGTCCCAGTACCACACCATGTGC
>DASTTC010000255.1:0-4188 GCA_035760345.1 Burkholderiales bacterium
CCCTTCCTCCAGCGTGAGGAAGATCTCGCCGATGCCGAACAGGCCGATCACCGCCACCAGGAAGTCGAAGCCGGTGAGCAGCTTGGTGAAGCCGTAGGTGAGCCGCAGCGTCCCGGTCACCGGGTCGGTGCCGACGGCGGCGAGTGCGAATCCGGTCATCATCGCGGCGATGGTCTTGTAGGGCGGCTCCTTGCTCATGCCGACGAAGGCGCAGAACGTGAGCAGGTAGACCGAGAAGAACTCGGGTGGGCCGAAGGCCAGCGCGAAGTTCGCGATCACCGGCGCGAGGAAGGTGATCAGGATCACGGCAAGCAGCGCGCCGATGAAGGACGAAGTGAAGGCCGCGGTCAGCGCCTGGCCCGCCTTGCCCTGCTGCGCGAGCGGGTAGCCGTCGAAGGTGGTGGCCACCGACCAGGGCTCGCCCGGGATGTTGAAGAGAATCGAGGTGATGGCGCCCCCGAACAGAGCCCCCCAGTAGATGCAGGAGAGCAGGATGATCGCGGAGGTCTGCCCTCCCGGCGTCTGCGCCATGCTGAAGGTAAGCGGCAGCAGGATGGCGACGCCGTTGGCGCCGCCCAGGCCCGGCAGCACGCCGATGATCACCCCGAGGATCACGCCGGTGAACATCAGCGCCAGGTTGGTCGGCGTCATCACGACGCCGAAGCCGTGCATCAGCGACTGGATCTCTTCCATCGCGCTACCCGATCCCCAGCCAGCGCTCGAGCTGGCCCTTGGGCAGCGGCACCAGAAACCAGATCTCGAAGATGAGGAACAGCACCACGCTGTGGCCGACCGACACCGCGGCGACCTTCCACCAGGGGTACTTGCCCAGCCAGCGCATGAACAGCGCCACGAACAGCACCGCCGAGACATAGATGCCGATCCAGCCCACCAGTGCGACGTACACGGCCGAGGGCACGAGTACGCTCAGCACGAGCTTCAACTGCCCCACCCGCACGAACGCCTTGTTCTGGGCGGCGGGCAGCATCAGCGCCCGCACCAGGGTTACCGTCGACGCGAGCGCGATGATGACGCCCAGATAGAAGGGAAAGTATCCCGGCTGCGGGCCTTCCTCCAGCCAGCGGGCGCCCTGGCGTACGCTGTCGAAGATGACCAGGGCGGCGAGCGCGAGGAACACAAGCGCAATGCCGATCTCCGCGCTACGCAGGCTGAACGCCGCGCGCTCCGCCGGTTCCTGCGACATGCCCCCTCCTAGCGGTCAAAAAAAGGCCCGGCAAGTGCCGGGCCCGTCTGCTCCACAACGGCCTACTTGGCGATGAAACCGGCGGCCTTCATGAGCGACACGTGGCGCGCTTCCTCTTTCGCCACCCATGCCGCGTACTCCATGCCCTTGAGCTTGGTCTGGTTGAAGGCCCCGCGCTCCATCAGGTCCTTCCACTCCTGCGTCGCGGCCACTTTCGCGAACAGGCCGATGTAGTAGTCGACGTGCTCCTGCGAAACGCCCGCCGGCATGAAGATGCCGCGCAGCATCAGGTAGTCGATGTCCAGCCCCGACTGCTTGCAGGTCGGAATGTCGGCCCAGGACATCTTGTCCGTCACCTTGGTCTTGTACGGCAGGCGGTTGAGCTCGAACACGCACAGGGGCTTCAACTTGCCGCCGCGCCAGTGCGCCACCGCCTCGATCGGGTTGTTGACGGTCGAATTCACGTGGCCGCCGACGAGCTGCACCGCCACGGCGCCGCCGCCCTTGAACGGGATGTAGGTGAATTTCGCCCCCGTCGCCTGCTCGATCGCCACGGTGATGATCTGGTCCTCCTGCTTGGCGCCGGTGCCGGCCATGCGGAACTTGCCTGCTCCGGCCGCCTTCGCCGCCGCGACGTAGTCCTTGGCCGTCTTGTACGGTGCGTCCGCCTGAACCCACAGCACGAAGTTGTCGAGCGCCAGCATCTGCACCGGCGTGAGATCCCGCCAGTTGAACGGCGTGTTGGTGGCGAGCGGCGTGGTGAACAGGTTCGACAGCGTGATGATGATCTTGTGCGGCTCGCCCGGCGAGCCCTTCACGTCGAGGAAGCCCTCGGCGCCTGCACCGCCCGACTTGTTGATGGGCAGGATCGCGACCTTGGCGAGATTGTGCTTGGCAACGATGGCCTGGATGGCGCGCGCCATCTGGTCGGCGCCGCCGCCCGTGCCCGCCGGGATGATGAACTCGATGTTGCGGGTGGGCTCCCAGGCTTGCGCCGCCCCGAGCCAGCCGAAGGCGAATGCCGCTGCAAGAAAGCGCGATACGCTGATCTTCATGACTCCTCCTAGTTCCGTAGTTGTTACGGTCGCCGCGGCGCACCATTCTTGGGAGTTGCCCGGGCGGTGCTGCGCTGGCTGATTCTGGGTTCTACCCCAAACGACTCACATTGACCAGCGTCAAGAAAACGGCGCGCCGGCGCATTTCACCCCTGGGCCAGGACATACACCGCGTACAGCGCGCCAATGTAGACCACGGGGATCGCCGGAGCCAGCGCACGCAACGGCGCGAACGCACGCGACTGGCAGGACTTGTACACGAGGTAGCCCATGCCCATCAGGGCGAACGCCGCGATCGCCGCGGCGAAATGGGCGGCCTGCATCTCGCGCAGCAGCGGTCCGCGGGTATGGAAGAAATCGGCAATGAAGATAATCGTGATGTTGAAGGCGCAGCTGCCGTAGACGTTGCCCATGGCGATGCCGTAGGAGCGGCGCAGCGAGGCGGTGATCGTCACCGAGCCTTCCGGCAGCGTGGTGACGATGGACACCAGCAGCACTCCGATGAAGCTCGCGCTGATGCCCGAGGCCTCGGCGATCGCGTCGGCGCTGGAGGCGAGGTAGCGCCCCGCGAGGATCACCACCACGGCGGAGGTGAGAAAGCCGATCCAGGCGTTGCGCGAGCTGGGCCGCTCGCCGCCGTCGCCGGCCTCGCCGCCCGCGGCGCGGCCAGCCAGGTACACCCGGCGCATGCCGTAGAGGTAGAGCGCGCCGATGAGCAGGCCGCCGACGCTGGTGGGCCCGAGCACCTTGATGTCGCCGAAGGCGCCGAAGCCGAGCGCCAGCGCCACCAAGCCCAGGCCGGTGAGGATCAGCAGCTCGGTATCGCGGCCCTGGTTGCCGAAGAGGTTCGGCACGCCGAACACGAGCGCCACCACGCCGATGACGAAGATGTTGATCATGTCCGCGCCGAACACGTTGCCCAGTGCGAGCCCCGGGTTCTTGTCCAGCCACACGGCCGACACGTTCACTGTCACCTCGGGCAGCGACGTAGCGATGCCCACCAGCAGCGTGCCGACCCAGAGCTTGCCCCAGCCGGTGGCTTCCGCAAGGTCGTCGCCGAAGCGCGCCAGGCCGATGCCCGCGGCGATGACAAAGGCCGCGCTGACCAGGAAAACGACGATGGCGCTGCTCAGGGTGTCCATGCAGGGTCTGGGAAGCGGGGCCGCAAGTGGCCGCGCGATTGTACACTTGGCGCATGGAACTGCTGCTCGATCCGCAGGCCTGGATCGCATTCCTGACGTTGACGGCGCTCGAGCTGGTGCTCGGCATCGACAACATCGTCTTCATCTCGATCCTGGTCGATCGCCTGCCGCCGCAGCGGCGCGATCTCGCGCGGCGCATCGGCCTGGGCCTGGCGATGTTCATGCGCATCGCGCTGCTGCTGCTGATCTTCTGGATCGTCGGCCTCACGGCGCCGCTGTTCACGGTGCTGGGCAACGAGATCTCCGGGCGCGACCTGATCCTGATCGCCGGCGGCGTGTTTCTGCTGTGGAAGGCCACCGGCGAGATCCACGAGCTGCTCGAAGATCACGGCGACGCGCCCAAGCCGGCGTCGGCGGCGCGCGCCGGCTTCGGCGCCATCCTCGGGCAGATCATCGTCATCGACCTGGTGTTTTCGCTCGATTCGATCATCACCGCGGTGGGCATGGTGAACGACGTGCGCGTCATGATCGCCGCGGTGATCGCCTCGGTCGGCCTGATGATGCTGGCGGCCGGGCCGATCGGGCGCTTCGTGTCGCGCCATCCGACGGTGAAGATGCTGGCGCTGTCCTTCCTCATCATGATCGGCATGGCGCTGGTGGCCGACGGGCTGGACTTCCACGTGCCCAAGGGCTACATCTACTTCGCCATGGCCTTTTCGGTGGCCGTGGAGATGCTCAACCTGCGCCTGCGGCGCAAACCGCGCTAGAACAGCCCCACCACCTTCCC
>DASTTC010000256.1:0-5165 GCA_035760345.1 Burkholderiales bacterium
AGCCCTTGGGCTGCCCGGTGCTGCCCGAGGTGTAGGGCATGAGGCACAGGTCGTCCGGCGTCGCCGTCGATGGCGCGGGCGCATGGTCTCCGGGGCGCCAGTCGTCCATCACCACGAGGTGCTCGAGCGCGAGGCCGGCAAAGCGCGCAGCCACTTCCCGCTCGACCACCGCCACCTTCGCGCCGCTGTCCTCGAGGTATTGCGCGAGCTCGCCGGCGACGTTGGCGGGGCTCAGCGGCACCGCCACCGCGTCGGCGCGCAGGATGGCGAACAGGCCGACGATGAAATCCGGGCCGTTCTGCAGGTCGAGCAGCACCCGCTCGCCCTTGTGCACGCCGCAGGCGTGCTGCAGGTGGCCGGCGAGCGCCTCGACGTGCGCCGCGAGCTCGCGGTAGCCGAGCGCGGCGCCCTGGAACACCGTCGCCGGCTTGTCGGGAAAGCGTGCGGCCGCGCGCGCGAGCAGGTCGTGCAGCCGCAGCGGCGGCAGCGACAGGCTGCGCGGCACGCCGGGCGGCCAGTGGACCCCGTGGCGGGCTTGCATGGCGCGAAAGTATAGTCGGCGCCTTGACACTGCCGGTGCCGTGCGCGAGTATTTCCCGCGGCCGGCGGTTTGCGCGCGCCAGCGGCGAATAAGGCGCACTCTGGGAGGGGACGATGGTCGTTCTGGCGTGGCTGTTCGGGCTGGTCGTCGCAATCGTCGTCATCGCCGTCGCGGTGGCGTTCCTCAACCGCTTCTACCGCAAGTCGACGCGCGACGTCGCGCTGGTGCGCACCGGCTTCGGCGGCCAGAAGATCGTACTTTCGGGCGGCTGCCTGGTGCTGCCGTTCCTGCACAAGGTCGAGGAAATCAACATGCGCACCAATCGCGTCGAGGTGCGCCGCACCGGCGACAAATCGCTGATCACGGTGGACCGCATCCGCGTCGACGTGGAGCTCGAGTTCTACGTTCGGGTGCAGCCGAGCACCGACGGCGTCGCCACGGCGGCGCAGGCGCTCGGCGCACGCGCGCTGAATCCCGAAGGCATCCGTAACCTGTTCGAAGGCAGGTTCGTTGGCGCCCTGCAGTCGGTCGCCGCGGCCGAGTCCATGGACAGCCTGCACGAGAACCGCGGCGAATTCGTGAAGCGCGTCGGCGACTCGATCCGCGAGAACCTTACGCAGAACGGGATCCTGCTGGAGTCGGTGTCGCTGACGCGGTTCGACCAGGCGCCGTTCACGGCGCTGGATGAAAACAATGCCTTCAACGCGGTCGGGATGCGCAAGCTTTCCGAGATCATCACCACCAACAAGAAGAAACGCACCGAGACCGAGGCCGAGGCCGAGATCGCGGTGCGCCAGACCCAACTCGACGCCACCAAGCAGCGCCTGAACCTGCAGCGCGAGGAGGAGCAGGCGCAGATCGGCCAGCGCCTGGCGATCGAGAAGGTCAAGGCGGCGAGCGACGCCGAGGCCGCCAAGGCGCGCGAGGAGGCGCAGGCGGCGAGCGAGAACGCGCGCATCACGCGCGAGAAGGAAACCAAGGCGCTCGAGATCACCAAGGCGCGCGAGCTGCGCGCGCTCGACATCGCCGCCCAGCTCAGTTCCGAAAGCAACCAGGTCGACAGCGCGGTGCGCCTTGCCGCCAAGCACGCGGAGGAAGCCAGGGCGCAGGCCGAGGCCGAGAGCGCGCGCGCCGAGCTGATCCTCGCCCAGGAGAACGTGCAGACCGCGCGCGAGCGCGCGATGGCCGAGCGCTCGCGGGAGATCGCGCTCAAGCGCGTGCAGGAGCAGGGCGAAGTCGACACCGCCAAGGCCGAGAGCGACGCCGCGGTGGTGATCAAGCGCGCGCAAGCCGACGCGCAGGCCGTGCGCACGCGCGCCGAATCCGAACGCCTGCGCCTGCTGGCGGAGTCGGAAGGTACCTCCGCGCTGATCGCGGCCGAGAACAAGCGCAGCGACAGCCTGATCCACCTGCAGCTGGAGCGCCATCGCCTCGACAGGATGCCGGAGATCATCGCGCAGATGATGAAGCCGGCGGAAAAGATCGAGAGCATCCGCATCCACCAGGTGAGCGGCCTGCACGGCGCCCCCGGCACCGCCGGCGCCGAGGGCGCAGGCGCGGAGGCGGCCAGCCGGCCGCCGATCAACCAGGTGCTCGACAGCATCCTCGGCATGGCCGTGCAACTGCCGGCGCTGAAGAGCATCGGCGATTCCATCGGCTACGACTTTTCCGCCGCCCTGCCCAAGGCGCGCGGGGCCGGCGAGCCCGGAGGCAAGGATAAGAAATAGCCGCGGTCCGCAAACAGGCAGGCCGGGAAGGCGTGTTGGTCCATTGCTTGCATTACCCACCTTGAGGAGAGGAGTTGCCCATGACGGTTTCGCGACGTGATTTTGTAGCGGCTGTCGGCGCCACGGCGGCGATTGGTGCGCTGCCGACGAGCGGGTTCGCGCAGAGCGGGCCGATCAAGCTCGGATCGATCCTCGATAACTCGGGCAACCTGGACATCTACGGCAAGCCGATGGTGATGGCTACGCAGCTCGCGGTGGAGGAGCTGAACGCGGCCGGCGGGCTGCTCGGGCGCAAGATCCAGCTCATCCAGTACGACAGCCAGTCCGACATCGCGTTCTATACCAAGTTCGCGCAGCAACTCGTACGCCAGGACAAGGTGGACGTGGTGCACGCGGGCATCACCTCGGCGTCGCGCGAGGCGATCCGCCCGACCTTCACGCGCTCCAACACGCTGTACTTCTACAACGTGCTCTACGAGGGCGGCGTATGCGACCGCAATACCGTGTGTTCCGGCACCACGCCGGCGCAGGCGAACGAGCCGCTGGTCGAGGTGGGCATGAAACGCTGGGGCCCGCGGGTATACATCGTCGCAGCCGACTACAACTACGGCCAGATCACCGCCAAGTGGCTCGCCCACTATGTCCAGCAGCGCAAGGGCACGGTGGCCAAGACGGACTTCTTCCCGCTCGACATTGCCGACTTCGGCTCCACCATCGCCAAGATCCAGCAGGAAAAGCCCAATTTCGTGATCTCGGCGCTGGTCGGCGGCGCCCACATGTCGTTCTACCGGCAATGGGCCGCCTCGGGGATGAACAAGCGCATCCCGCTCGCCTCGACGACCTTCGGCGTCGGCAACGAGCACCTGGCCCTGTCGCCGGCCGAGGGCGACGGCATCCTGATCGTCGGCAACTACAGCCAGGAAGTCCCGACGGCCGCCAACAAGAGCTTCCTCGCCGCGTTCGGCAAGCGCTTCGGCGACACCAAGATCGTGCACGAGATCGCCGTCTCCATGTACCAGGGCATCAAGCTGTGGGCCGAGTGCGTGAAGAAAGCGGGTTCGCTGAACCGCAGCGCACTGCTCAAGGCGATCGAATCCGGGCCGCAAATCGAAGCCCCGTCCGGCACTGTGGTGCTCGAGGCCAAGACGCACCATTGCGCGCTCGACATCTACGTGATGGAGGTCAGGGGGCAGAAGCTCACCATCAAGGACACCTACAAGCAGCGCCCGCCCTCGGATACCGCGCAGTACTGCGATCTGATCAAGAACCCGAAGGAGAACCGGCAGTTCGAGGTCAAGATCTAGCCGGCTGGACTTGACGCAGTGGACTACGCAGGCGTCGTCGCGCTCGAGATTGTGTACATGATCGCATTCCTGGCGCTGATCAGCGCCGGGCTTGCGATCGTGTTCGGCATGATGCGCGTCATCAATCTCGCGCACGGCGAGTTCGTCATGCTCGGCGGCTACACGACGATCGCCTGCGTCAAGGCCGATGTGGACGTATACATCGCCATGCTGGTGATCGCGCCGCTGGTGGTCGGGGCGATGGGTCTGCTGGTGGAGCGCCTGATCATCCGTTGGTTGTACGGGCGCATCATTGACACCATGCTCGCCACCTGGGGCCTCTCGCTGCTGCTGGTCGGCCTGGTGACGCTCATCTTCGGCACTTCCGCGGTGAGCGTGCCGGCGCCGATCCCGGGCTACCAGCTCGGCAGCTACCAGATGGGCGGCTACAACCTGTTCATCATCGGCATCACCTTGCTGCTGCTGATCTTCATGTGGGCGGTGCTGCGCTTCACGCGCGCGGGTCTGATCGCGCGCGGGGCCATGCAGGGCCCCGAAGTCGTGGCCGCCCTGGGCTACGACCCGAGCAAGATCTACATGATCACCTTCACGGCCGGTGCCGCGCTCTCGGGGCTGGCCGGGGGCGTGCTCGCGCCGCTTACCGGCCTGCTGCCCTCGTCGGGCGGCGCCTACATCGCCAAGGCCTTCATCACCGTGATCACCGGTGGCGCGACGGTGATCCTCGGTACGCTGTCGAGCGCCGCGATCTTCGGCGTGATCAACCAGCTCGTGTCGTTCGCCTCGACGCCGGTCATCGGCGAAATCGCGATGCTCGCACTGGCCATCGTCCTGCTGCGCCTCATGCCGCAGGGCATCACCGGGCGCTTCTTCCGCGGCGGCACATGAACGAATGGCGTGCCACGGGGAGGATGCAATGGGGCTGGTTCCTCCTCGCCCTGGCGCTGCTCGTGCTGCTGCCCCTGGGCTTTGACACCCACACCATGTCGTTGCTCCTCATCTGGGCGCTGTTCGCCATGTCGCTCGGCCTGATGTGGGGTTACGCCGGCCTGCTCAGCTTCGGGCATGCGGCCTGGTTCGGTCTGGGCGCCTACACCTACGCCATCGCCGCGGTGAACATCGGCGAGAGCACGGTGCCCCTGCTGCTCGCGATCCTGGTACCCGCGGCGGGCGCGGCGGTGGTCGGCGCGATGATGTTCTACGGGCGCATCAGCGACGTCTACATGGGCGTGATCACGCTGGTCGTGACCTTGATCCTGTTCAATTTCATGAGCGCCACGGCGGGCGACGCCTACCGCATCGGCGACGCGCGGCTGGGAGGATTCAACGGCATTCCCGGCTTTCCGATCCTCAACGTGCCGGGAATGCCGGAGCTGTCGCTGTTCGGCGTGCCGATGTATTACGTGTGCGTCGCGGCGCTGCTCGGCTGCTACCTGCTTTCGCGATGGCTGCTCGCGCGCTCCTTCGGCCGCGTCCTGGTGGGCATCCGCGAGAACGAAGCGCGCTGCGAGCTGATGGGCTACAACGTGCCGGCGTGCAAGACCGTGGTGTTCGCGATCAGCGCGGCGATGGCCGGGCTGGCGGGTTGCCTGTTCG
>DASTTC010000257.1:0-4237 GCA_035760345.1 Burkholderiales bacterium
AATGACCTACATCGTCACCGAAGACTGCATCAAGTGCAAACACATGGACTGCGTCGAAGTCTGTCCGGTGGACTGCTTCTACGAGGGCGAGAACATGCTCGTCATCCACCCCGACGAGTGCATCGACTGCGGCGTGTGCGAGCCCGAGTGCCCGCCCAAGGCGATCCTGCCCGATTCCGACGCGAAGGCCGGGCGCTGGCTGCCGCTGAACGCCGAGTACGCGGCCAAATGGCCCAATATCACGAGGAAAGGCACGCCGCCGCCTGACGCCGACGCCTGGAAGGAAGTCCCGGACAAGTTCGCGAAGTACTTCACCCCCGAGCCCGGCAAGGGCGAATAGCCGTGGAGTTGTCCGCGGAGGAGCGCGCGATCCTCGCGGGTGAGCGCGGCGAGGCGCCGCGCCGCGCCCTGGAGTACCAGGTCAAGGTGGGCGAATTCTGGGGCGCGAAGCGCTTCGTGCCGATCACCAATGCCCACATGATGGGCGACATCGAAGTGATGGGCGACGGCGGGCTGCAGTGGCTGAAGGACTACGCCGCGCTCGGCGCGCGCTGCGCGGTCGGCACCACCACCAACGCGCGCTGCATCGATTTCGCGCATTGCGAGCGCCTGGGGCAGGACGCGCTCGAGGTGGCGAAGGAGCGCGAGCTGATCGCCTGCCTGCGCCGCATGGACGTGGTCACCACGGATACCTGCATCAACTACCAGACGGTGTACCAGCCGCACCTGGGCGAGCACGTGGCCTGGGGCGACACCGGCACCGTGATCTACGCCAACTCGGTGTTCGGCGCGCGCTCCAACTTCGAGTCGGGCCCCGCGGCGCTCTCGGCGGCGATCACCGGGCGCACGCCCGAGTACGGCTTTCATCTGGACGAGCACCGGCGCGGCAGCTTCACGGTGGAGCTGCGCGCGAAGCTCGAGGACCTCGCGGACTGGGGCGCCGTGGGCAAGCTGGTGGGCGAGCCGCACCAGAGCTACTACGCGGTGCCGGTGTTCCACGGCTTTCACCGCACGCCCACCGCGGACGAATTGAAGCACCTGGGCGCGGCGCTGGCGAGCTACGGCTCGATGGGCATGTTCCACTTCGTGGGCGAGACGCCGGAAGCGCCGACGCTGGAGGCGGCGCTCGGCAATCGCGCCCCGGCGGAGCGGCTGGTGCTCGGGGACGCCGATCTGGATCGCGTCTACGCGGGCTACAGACTGGGCGACGGCGACGCGCGCCTGGTGGTGTTTTCCGGCCCGCAGCAATCCCTGCTCGAGATGAAGCAGCTCGCGGACCTGTTCGCCGGACGCAAGGTGCAGCCGGGCGCGACTTGCATCGTCACGACCAACAACGCCGTGCTGGCGCAGGCGCGCGCGCTCGGCTACGCCGGCACGCTGGAGGGCGCGGGCGTCACGATCCTCGAGGGCGTGTGCTTTTACATCCTGCAGAACCTCTCGCCGATGCGAGTGGCGAACCGGTGGACCAACATGGTGTCCAATTCCGCGAAGATCGTGAACATCATCGGCGCGCACCGCTTCAACACCCTCCTGCGGCGCACCAGGGACTGCGTGGAGATTGCCTGCACGGGAATCCTGAAATGAGGATTGCCGTCGAACGGGCCTATGGCGCGGTCGTGGAGGGCGAAGCGGTGGTCTCGGCGGAGGGTTTCTCCCCGCGCTACGACCTCGATCGCTGGACCGGCACCATCACCAAGCCGGGGCACCGGCTCGAGGGCACCAGCCTGAAGGACAAGATCTGCTTCTTCCCCACCGCCAAAGGGGGCATCGCCGCCGGCTGGGCTTTCTACGACATCAAGTGGAAGAAAATCGCGCCGAAAGCGTTTGTCTTCGGGGTGACCAACCCGGTGATGGTGCAGGGCGCGATCTTCGCCGGCATCACCATCACCGAGGGCTGGACGCCCCACCCGCGCGAAGTCCTTGCCACGGGGGACTGGGTGCGGGTCGATCCGCTGGGACGCACGATCGAAGTCCTGAGGAGGGCAGCGTGATGCGCGCAATGGGTTTTCTCGCGGCGCTGCTCGCCGCCGGCTGCGCCACTTTCGACGGCCGCACGCTCACGCCCGGCAGCTCGACGGCGCGCGAGGTGACCGCGCTGATGGGCAAGCCGGCGCTCGAGTTGCAGCGCCCGGAGGGCGAATCGCTGGTCTACTTCGAGCGCTACTTCGCCGGGCCTGCGATGTTCGTGGCGCGCATCGGCGCCAACGGCGTGCTGCGCGGCATCGAGCAGCGGCTGGTGTACGCCAACATCCACGCGGTCAAGGAAGGCATGCGCGCCGCCGAGGTGCGCGAGCTGCTCGGCCCGCCGTTCAGCGTCTCGCGCCTGCCGCGCCTGCAGTTCGACGTCTGGGAGTATCCGTGGCGCCACGCGGTGCGCGAGCTGCGCGTGCTGTTCGTGCATTTCGACGCCGACGGCCAGGCGCGCCGGATCGTCGAGCGCCACGACTACGAGCGGGATCCGGAGGAGGGCCCGTTTCCCTGAGGTAGGGTGGGCCAACGGCCCACCGGGCGGTGGGCCGTTAGCCCTTGGTACGGTGGGCCGTTGGCCCACCCTACAGCAGGCGCCTGAGGTCGGTCTTCAGCACCTTGCCGTAGTTGTTCTTGGGCAGGCTGTCCACGAAGCGGTAGTCGCGCGGCCGCTTGAAGCGCGCGATGTGCTCGAGGCACAGCGCGTCCAGGTCCTGCGGCGACACCTCGCCTCGCCGCACGACGAACGCCACCACTTCCTCGCCCCATTCGGGGTGGCCGCGCCCGATCACCGAGCATTCGGCCACCGCCGGATGCCGCAGCAGCACTTCCTCGATCTCGCGCGGGTAAATGTTCGCGCCGCCCGAGATGATCATGTCCTTGGAGCGATCGCGGATCGTGAGATAGCCCGCCGCGTCGAGGCTGCCCAGGTCGCCCGTGTGCAGCCAGCCGCCGCGCAGCGTCTGCGCCGTGGCCTTGGGGTCTTGCCAGTAGCCGGCCATCACGCAGTCGGAACGCGTGACGATCTCGCCGACTTCGCCGGGCGGCAGTTCGCGGTCTTCGGCGTCGAAAACCCTCACTTCGACGCCGGTGCGCGCGTAGCCGCAGGAGTCCAGGTGGCGCCGCGCGGCGTGGTCGGCCTGCGGCAACCCGGTGATGGTCATCGGGCTCTCGCCCTGGCCGAAGAGTTGATACAGGCGCGGGCCGAACAGCTCGATGGCGCGCTCGCAGTCGGCGACGTACATCGGCGCGCCTCCGTAGCTGATGGTTTTCAGGTTGCGCAGGTCCGCCGCGCCCGCGGCGCGGCTGGCCAGCAGCCGCACGATCATGGTGGGCGCGGCAAAGAATGAAACCCCGGCATGCGCCTTGATCAGCGCGAAAATCTCCTCGGGCTCGAAGCCGCCGCTCTCCGGGATCACGTTCAGGGCGCCGGCGGCGAAGTGCGGCACGCCATACAGGCCGGAGCCGTGCGACAGCGGCGCCGCGTGCAGGATCGCGTCGCCGGGGCCGAGCCGGTCGATGTCCGCGAAATAGGCCTGCGACGCAAATAGCAGGTTGCGGTGCGTGAGCATCGCGCCCTTGGGCACGCCGGTGGTGCCGCTGGTGTAGAACAGCCAGGCGAGATCGCCGGGCGCGACCTCGGCCAAGGGCGATGCCTCGGCCAGAGCCAGCGAGGCGACCGGTACGCCGCCGGGTACCGCAGCTTCGAGCTCGGGAGTGACGACGCAGATTCTGGCGCCCGAATTCTCCAGGATGTAGGCGAACTCGCGCGCGTGCAGCTTGGCGTTGATCGGTACGGCGGCGAGCCCCGCGTGCCAGCAAGCGAACAGGATTTCGTAGTATTCGGGACAGTTCTTCATGGCGAGCCCGACGCGGTCGCCGCGCGCGAAGCCGCGGCGCAGCAGGCCGCCCGCGAGCCGCGCGACGCGCTCGGAGAGCTCGCCGTAGCTCGCGACGGTCCGCGCACCCCGCGCCAGCGCGGGCGCCTGAGGCAGCCGGCGCGCGCTCGCATGCAACAGCTGGGCGAGGTTCACGCGATGCCGAAGAACGCCTTGGCGTTGCGCGTGGTTGCGGCGGCAAGCGCCTCCGGCGCCTCGCCGCGCGCGCGCGCCACGGCGCGCAGGATGTGGGGCAGGTACGCGGGCTCGTTGCGTCGCGCCTTGGGCTGCGGCTGCAGGTCGCGCGGCGTGAGATAGGGCGCATCGGTCTCGAGCAGCAGCCGGTCCTGCGGGATCTCCTTCACCAGCGCGACGAGGTGCCGGCCGCGGCG
>DASTTC010000258.1:0-3797 GCA_035760345.1 Burkholderiales bacterium
TGCGGGCTGGTGACTTCATGCACCAGGTGGCGGTCGATGTAGATCAGCGCAGTGCCGTCTTCGTCGGCATGCACCAGATGGCTGTCCCAAAGCTTGTCGTAAAGCGTGCGGTCCATGATTTGCGGCGCTGCGGAAACCGCGAATTATGGCACAAGCAATGCGCGCGGGACGCGCGCCGGTCAGCGCTTGGCGCTCGCCGCTTGGTAAAGCGGCATCACTTTCGCGGAATAGACCTTGAGGTCGGCAATGCGGTTCGACGGCGAGGGGTGCGTGGACAGGAATTCGGGTGGCTGGCCGCCGCCCAGCTTGGCCATCTTCTCCCACAGGCTGACAGCAGCGCGCGGGTCGTAACCTGCGCGCGCGGCGAGCTCGACGCCGATGCGATCTGCCTCGACCTCGTGCTCGCGTGAATTCGGCTTGTTGAGCGTCAGGTCGACCAACAGCGCCGTCATGTTCATGCCCCCTTGCGATACGCCGGCCACGGCACCGAGGACGCCGATGATCAGGCCTTGCCCCTGCGCCTGCGAGACGCGCTCGCGTCCATGCTCGCGCAGCGCATGCGCTATCTCGTGGCCCATGACCGCCGCCAGTTCGTCGTCGGTCGCCTGCAGGCGCTCGATCAACCCCGTGTAGACGGCGATTTTGCCGCCGGGCATGCACCACGCGTTGACCTCTTTGGACGAGATGACGTTCGTTTCCCAGGCCCAGCCCGGGGCATCGGGCCGGAATGCGCCAGTCTTCGGGATCAGCCGCTGTGCGATGCGCCGCACACGCTCCACCTGCGCGGCGTTCTGGTTGACCAGACCCTTCTGCTTCGCGCCGGCAATGAGCTGCTGGTAGGCGCTCGCCGCGCTCGCGTTGACGTCCGCCGAGGACACCATCATCGACTGCTTGCGGTCCACCCCGACCGCGCCCGGCTGCGTGGTCTGCACCGACTGGCACGCGGAGAGGGCCGACAGGGACGCGATCAACAGGAATCGGAGGATCATGCGCAAAGCCTACACCCGCACCTTCCAAATGATGAGTGCGGTAGCCAACAGTCCGGCCAGCGCGCTGAGCGTGAAGCTGAGCTGCGGCCCGAGCGCGCCCCAGCTCCAGCCGGCGAGCAGGGTGCCGACGCCGCCGCCCAGGCCGTAGGACACGCTGGAATGCAGCGTCTGGCCGCGCGCAGCGAGCGCGCCGGGGAACATGCGGTGCACAAAAGCCACGGAGGCGGCGTGGTAGGCGCCGAAGGTAGCAGCATGCAGCAGTTGCGCGAGCACCAGCAGCGCGACCGAGTGCGCGCCCCAGCCGATCAGTGCGAAGCGCAGCCCCGCCAGGGCGCAGCTGGCCGCGAGCAGCGTGCGCAGGCTGACGCGTCGCAGCAGGCGCGGCAGGAAGAGAAACAGCACGATCTCCGCGAGCACGCCCAGCGTCCACAGGACGCCGATGGCGGACTTGCTGTGGCCCAGGGCTTCCAGGTGGATCGAATAGAACGCGTACAGCGCGCCGTGCGCCGCGTTCATGCAGAAACAGGCGGCGAGGAACGCCATGACTTCGGGGCGCCGCAGCACGGCGAGCAGGCGCCCATCGCCGGGTGCGCCTGCCGCGGCCACCCGCCCGGCGGGCACCACGAAGGACACGGCAAGCGTCAGCGCCGCGAGTACGATGACGACGCCGATGAGCGATTGCGGCGGGTTGGCATCCAGCCAGGCGCCGGTTCCCAGCACGGCGACGACGAACCCGACCGAACCCCAAAGGCGGATCGGCCCGTAGCGCTCGGTGCGTCCCTCGAGCGACCCGAGCGTCAGCGCCTCGACCAGGGGCATCGCGCCGGCTGCCAGCAGGCTCATCAGCAGCATGATGGCGACTACCGCAGCAAAGCCGTCCAGGAAATGCAGCAGCGCGAACCCCGCCAGCACGGCGCCGGCCGAGGCGATCACGATGGTGCGCGCGGCCCCGGTGCGGTCGGCCAGCCAGCCCCAGAACGCCGGCGCCACGACGCGCGCGAGCTGTGGCATCGCCAGCACCACCGCGATCTGCCCGGCGCCATAACCGCGCGCGGCCAGGTACAGCGCGAAGTACGGGACCAGCGCGCCGACATACAGGAAATAGGCGAAAAAGTATGCCGACAGGCGCGCTGCAGGAGTCATCGCGCCGCATCTTACCGGCGTGCTATAAACGCGCGCCATGCCGGGATTCATGCCCTCGCGCGCCGCGTTCTACCTGCTGTTTACCGTTTCGGGATTCGCCGGGCTCATCTACGAATCCATCTGGACGCACTACCTGAAGCTGTTCCTCGGTCATGCGGCTTACGCGCAGTCGCTGGTGCTGGTGGTGTTCATGGGTGGCATGGCGTTGGGCGCCGCGTATTGCGCCCGCATTTCGGCGCGCCTGAAAAATCCCCTCGCCAGCTACGCGCTGGTCGAAGCCGTCGTCGGGCTAGCCGCCCTTGGTCTGCACGAGGTGTTCATCGCCGTCACCGACTGGTCGTACGCCTCGCTGCTGCCGGCCATGGGCGCGGACTGGCAAGTGCTGGGCGCCAAACTCGCCGTGTCCTGCCTGCTGATCCTGCCGCAGTCGGTGCTGTTGGGCGCCACCTTTCCGCTGATGAGTGCGGGCCTCGTGCGCGCTCGCCCGCAGGCGTCCGGAGAATCGGTGGCGATGCTGTATTTCAGCAACAGCCTCGGTGCGGCCCTTGGCGTGCTGGCAAGCGGCTTCTTGCTCATCGCCTGGGTGGGACTGCCGGGCACGCTGCGCGCGGCGGGCATGATCAATCTGGGCCTCGCCGCCACGGTGTGGCTGCTGGCGCGTCCGATGCACGCGCCCGCGCTCGCCCCGCGCGCGGACCGCGAGCCGGGCGCCGGTGCCTTGCTCCTCGCCATCGCGTTGTTTACCGGGCTGGCCTCGTTTGTCTATGAAATCAGCTGGATCCGCATGCTGTCGCTGGTCCTCGGCGCCTCGACGCATTCGTTCGAGCTGATGCTTTCCACGTTCATCCTCGGTCTCGCGTTGGGCGGCTACGCGGTGCGCCGGCACGTCGATCGCACCGTCAGCCCGGAGCGGCTGCTCGGCTGGGTGCAGGTGGCGATGGGTCTCGCCGCCCTGATGACGCTGCCGGTCTACGACCGCAGCTTCGAGCTGATGGAAGCCCTGATGCGCGGCCTTGCGCGCAACGACATCGGCTACCTCATGTTCAATCTTTCGGGGCAGGCAGTCGCGGCGCTGGTCATGCTGCCGGCGACCTTCTGCGCGGGCATGACGCTGCCGCTGATCACCGGCGCGCTGCTGCGCCAGGGCGCCGGCGAAGGCGCGATCGGCCGCGTGTACGCGGCCAACACGCTGGGCGCGATCGCCGGCGTGCTGCTCGCCGTGCACATCGGCCTGCCCGTGCTCGGGCTGAAAGGCGCGTTGGTGGCCGCGGCCCTGCTGGACGCGGCGCTCGGGCTCTACCTGCTCTACCGCTGCGGGGCGTTGCGCAGACATTTCGTGCCGGCGGCGGCAGCCTGCGTCCTGCTGTTCCTTCCCATTGCCCTCGGTTTCCAACTGGACGCCAACAAGATGACGGCGGGCGTCTACCGCCACGGCGACCTCGGCAGTTCCCAGGACGCGACCATCCTATATGCAAAGGACGGCAAGACCGCGACCGTGCACCTCGTGCGCTACGGCACCGCCACCAGCATCCGCACCAACGGCAAGTCCGACGGCTCCATCAACCTCACCGGCGAAGCGCAATCCGACCGCGGCACCGACGAGATCACCATGGTGCTCACCGGCGCGTTGCCGCTCGCGCTCAAGCCCGACGCGAAAAGCGCGGC
>DASTTC010000259.1:0-6335 GCA_035760345.1 Burkholderiales bacterium
GGTCGGACGGTGACTGGCGGCTACGTCTACCGCGGCTCTTCCATCGTGGGCTTGCCTGGACGATACGTGTTCGGTGACTTCATCACTGGAACGCTGTGGCACATCGCCAGCGACTCGCAGCCGACGTTGCGGATCACGGGCGGCTCGCCGACGGGCCTCAATATCTCCTCGTTCGGCGAAGGCGTGGATGGCGAGCTATACGTCGTCCACTACGGGGGCCAGCTCTACCGCCTGATCGGATTCTCCTGATCAGGCAGCCATGCGCGAAGCGCTGCGGACCGCCTCCGCCACCGCCGCGCCGACGTCCATGGTGGAGGCCTTGCCTTTCATGTCCGGGGTATGCGGGCCTTCGATGATCACGCGCTCGATGCCGCGCACGATGTCGGCCGCGGCTTCCGGGTGCCCCAGGTGCTCGAGCATCAGCGCGCCCGACCAGATCTGGCCGATCGGGTTGGCGATTTTCTTGCCGGCGATGTCGGGCGCCGAGCCGTGCACCGGCTCGAAGATGGAAGGCGCGGTCTTCTCCGGGTTGATGTTGCCCGAGGGTGCGATGCCGATGGTGCCCGCGGTGGCGGGCCCGAGGTCGGAGAGGATGTCGCCGAACAGGTTCGACGCCACGATGACGTCGAAGCGGTCCGGGTTGAGCACCATCTGGATGGACAGGCCGTCGACGTGGTACTGGTCGGCGCGCACGTCCGGATACTGCTGCCGCATCGCCTCGAAACGCTCATCCCAGTACGGCATGGTGATGGAGATGCCGTTGGACTTGGTGCAGGAGGTGACGTGCTTGTTTCTCTGCTTCGCCAGCTCGAAGGCGTACCGCATGATGCGGTCGACGCCTTTCCTGGAGAACACGGCCTGCTGCGTCACCATCTCGCGCTCGGTGCCTTCGTAGATGCGCCCGCCGATGTTGCCGTATTCGCCCTCGGTGTTCTCGCGCACCACGAAGTAATCGATGTCGCCGGGCTTGCGGCCCGCGAGCGGGCAGGGCAGGCCCTCGAACAGGCGCACCGGGCGCAGGTTCACGTACAGGTCGAACCAGCGCCGGAAGTTGATCAGCAGCCCCCAGGCCGAGATGTGGTCGGGCACGATCGCCGGATTGCCGGCGGCGCCGAAGTAGATGGCGTCGAAGGCGCGCAGGATCTGCGGCGCGTCATCGGGGCACATCTTGCCGTGCTTCAGGTACCAGTCGCAGCTCCAGGGAAATTCCTGCCACTGGAACCTGAGGCCGTGCTTGGCGCCCACGGCCTCCATCACGCGCACGCCTTCGGGCATCACTTCGCGGCCGATGCCGTCGCCGGGAACCACTGCGATCTTGTAGGTCGTCATGGCCGCGAGTATAGCTAGAATCATCCCGGTGAAATTCGCCGCATTCGAAACCTCCACCGAGTGGTGCTCGGTGGCGTTGTGGCTGGACGGCGAGCTGCGCGCCATCGAGCAGCGCGCGGGCCACCGCCACGGCGAGCTCGCGCTGCCGATGCTCGAGTCGCTGCTCGAACCGGCGCGCCTCGCGCTGGCCGACCTGCAGGCGGTCGCCTTCGGCGCCGGGCCGGGCTCGTTCACGGGACTGCGCATCGCCTGCGGCCTCGCCCAGGGCATCGCCTTCGCGCGCGGGCTGCCGGTATGCGGCGTGTCCTCGCTCGAGGCGATGGCCGAGGAAAGCGGCGCGACGCGAGTAATCGCCTGCCTCGATGCGCGCATGGGCGAGGTGTACTATGCCGCGCTGGAGAAGCAGGGCCAGCGCTGGCGCGAAATCGTCCCTGCGCAATGTGTCGCGCCGGGGCAGGCGCCTCACCCGCCGGGCGAAGGCTGGATCGGCTGCGGCAGCGGCTTTGCCGCCTACGGCGACCTGGGGCTTTCGCCGGTGTACGCCGAGATCCACCCGGGCGCGGCGGCGGTGGCCCGGCTGGCCGCGCCGCGATTCGCCGCCGGGGAGGGCCTGGACCCGGCGCACGCCGCGCCGGTCTACCTGCGCGACAAGGTCGCGCTAACGACGCAGGAGCGCCGTCACCGATGAGCGCCGTACTGAAGGACGTGCCGCGGCTGGCGGCGATGGCCGATGCCGACCTGGACGAAGTGCTGGCAATCGAGAACGCCGTTTACAGCCATCCCTGGACACGCGGCAATTTCGCCGACTCCCTGCGCGCGGCATACCCGTGCCGCACCTGGCGGCATGGCAGCGAGTTGATCGGCTACTTCGTACTGATGGTCGCGGCGGGGGAGGCACACCTGCTCAACCTGTCGATTGCCGCCGCCTGGCAACGCCGCGGTCACGGCACGGCGCTGCTCGGCGAGGCGATACGCATCGCGCGCGAGCTGGGCGCGCGCCAGATGTTCCTCGAAGTGCGCCCGAGCAACTTGCCCGGGCAGGCGCTCTACGAACGCCACGGATTCCGCAAGATCGCGCAGCGCCGCGGCTATTACCCGGCGCGCCAGGGCCGCGAGGATGCGCTGGTGCTGTCGAGGGTGCTGTGAGCAGACGTCTGGAGATTCTGCACGAGATGGGATTGACGCCCGTGTGGAAGCTCAGGCAAGCAAAGACTCCCCCGGTTTCCGCAGAAAGCGCGGAAACCGGGGGATCGAGGGAAGAGCAAATTCAAAGGATGGATTGGCCGGCGCTCAAAGCCACGGTCGCGGGCTGCACCGCCTGCGCCCTGCGGGCGGGTTGCACGCAGACCGTGTTCGGCGTCGGCGATGAGTCCGCCGACTGGCTTCTGGTGGGCGAGGCGCCGGGTGCGGAAGAAGATCGCCTCGGCGAGCCCTTCGTCGGCCAGGCCGGCAGGCTGCTCGACAGCATGCTCGCGTCGCTCGGCCTTGCGCGACATGAGAACGTCTACATCGCCAACGTGCTCAAGTGCCGCCCGCCGGGCAACCGCAATCCCGAGCCCGCGGAAGTCGCCGCCTGCGCGCCGCACCTCACGCGCCAGATCGAACTCATCCGGCCCAAGCTTATCCTGGCGATGGGCCGCTTCGCGGTGCAGGCGCTGCTCAACACGGACGCCACCATCGGCAGCCTGCGCGGCAGCGTGCACCGGTACCAGGGCGTGCCGCTGGTGGTGACCTACCACCCGGCGTACCTGCTCAGGAATTTGCCGGACAAGGCGAAGGCGTGGGCGGATTTGGTGCTGGCGAAGAAAACCATCGCCGAGGTTACGCGCCTTTAAATGCGTCCCCTGTTTTCCGGCCGGGTGAATCTTCCGGCCGGAAAAACAGGGGATCATGGAAAAGCAAAACCGTGGCGCGCCCGTTACCGTTACTGGCTCATTGCTTCTCCGAGCGCGCAATCTCCAGCAGTGCCTCGATCTCAACCGTGTGCACGCGCCGGTTGCGTTGGTACCAGAGGAACAGCAGAGCCATGGTGCTGGCGACGAACAGGCCGAAGATCACGATCACCGTGTAGATCGACAGCCCCGCGCCCAGCAGCGCCGAGTACACCGCGATCATGACCAGGATGGACACGTTCTCGTTGAAGTTCTGCACGGCGATGGAGCGGCCGGCGCCCATCAGGTTGTGGCCGCGGTGCTGCAGCAGGGCGTTCATCGGCACCACGAAGTAGCCCGCCAGGCCGCCGATGGCGATCAGCAGCGGGATGGCGACGCGCACGTCGTCGACGAAGTTCATGACGATGACCACCAGGCCCATGCCGATGCCCAGCGGAATCACCCGCACCGCGCGGTCCAGCGACACGCGCATCGAGGCGAGCACCGCGCCGAGCGCGATGCCCACCGCCACCACGCCCTGCAGGATCGCGGCGCGCGACAGGTTGTAGTCGAGCGTGGCGCGCGCCCACTCGATGACGATGAATTGCAGCGTGGCGCCCGCGCCCCAGAACAGCGTCGTCACGGCGAGCGAGATCTGACCCAGCTTGTCGGTCCACAGGCGCCGGCAGCAGTGGTAGAAGTCGCGCAGCGTCTCGCTCGGCTCCGCGGGCAGGGGCTTGAGCGCGACGCCGGTGCGCGGCACGTACAGGTTGAAGATCGCGGCGGCTGCGTACACGAAGATGATGAGGGCGATGGCAGCGTCCGCGGGGGTGTGGATGCCGGGGGTGCCGTATTCCAGCAGGTGGCCGGAGACGCGCGTACTGATGAGCACGCCGCCGAGCACCGTGCCGAGGATGATCGAGCCCACCGTCAGGCCCTCGATCCAGCCGTTGGCGATGACGAGTTTCGCCGGTGGCAGGTACTCGGTGAGGATGCCGTATTTGGCGGGCGAGTACGCCGCCGCGCCCAGGCCGACCAGGGCGTAGGCGGCGAGCGGGTTGACACCGAGCAGCATGATCGCGCAGCCGACGATCTTGATCAGGTTGGACACGAACATCACCTGGCCCTTGGGCAGGCGGTCGGCGAAGGCGCCGACGTAGGGCGCGAGCGCGACGTAGGAGATGACGAAGAAGAATTTCAGGTAGGGCGTCAACCATGCCGGCGAGTCGCTCTGGATGAGCAGGGCGATGGCGGCCACCAGCAGCGCGTTGTCGGCGAGCGACGAGAAGAACTGCGCCGCCATGATGATGTAGAACCCGAGGCTCATGGCGGCGCTCTTATAGCACGCCCGAGCGGTAAGTTATGCTTACCGTCCCATGCCGCGCCCGATCCGTGCCGTCGTCAGGGCGTCCGCCCTTCGCCACAACCTCGCGCGGGCGCGTGCAGCCGCCGGCGAGTCGAAGATCTGGGCGGTGGTGAAGGCCAACGCCTACGGCCACGGGCTGGAGCGCGCGGCGCGCGCGCTCGCCGGGGCCGACGGCTTTGCGCTGCTCGACTTCCAGGAGGCAGTGCGCCTGCGGCTGGCGGGCGTCACCCAGCCCATCCTGATGCTGGAGGGCTTTTTCCGGCCGCTCGACGTCAACTTGCTGTTCAAGTACGGCCTGACGCCGGTGATCCACAACCCCGAGCAGGTGGAGCTGCTCAAGCACATGGATTTCCCGGCACCGCTGGACCTTTACCTCAAGGTGAACAGCGGCATGAACCGGCTGGGCTTCGGCGTGGACGACGTGCGCGTCATGTACAACGCACTGCGCCTGCACCCGAAAGTGGGAGAGATCACGCTGATGACGCATTTCGCCGATGCCGAAGGCCCCGGCGGGGTGCACGACCAGCTGCGCTGGTTCAACGAGCTGGTGAGCCCGTTCGAGGCGCCGCGCTCGCTGGCGAACTCCGCGGCCCTGCTGCGCTTCAAGCAAGCGCGGGAGGGCTGGGTGCGCCCGGGTCTCATGCTATACGGTTGCTCGCCGTTTCCCGACTGGAGCGCCGCCGACATCGGGCTCGAGCCCGCCATGACGCTCGCCTCGGAGCTGATCGCGGTGCAGAACCTCGCCCCGGGCGAGCGCGTCGGCTACGGCTTTTCCTTCGAGGCGAAGGCGCCCATGACGATCGGCGTGGTGGCCTGCGGCTATGCCGACGGCTATCCGCGGCACGCGCCGACCGGCACGCCGGTGCTGGTGAACGGCCGGCGCACGCGCACCGCAGGTCGCGTGTCCATGGACATGCTGTGCGTGGACATCACGGACATCGAGGAGGCCTATATCGGCACGCCGGTCACGCTGTGGGGCGAGGGCCTGTCCGCGGACGAGGTGGCCGCCGCCGCAGGCACGGTGAGCTACGAGCTGCTGTGCGGCTTGGCGGCGCGCGTTCCGGTGCACGAGGAACAATGATGGCGCGGGCGAAGTCGGCCTACGTGTGCTCGTCGTGCGGCGCCACCGCGCTGAAGTGGATGGGCATGTGCCCCTCGTGCGGCGAGGCGGGCACGCTGTCGGAGCAGGCTGCCGAGCGCGGCGTGCGCTCGAGCGGCCCGGCCGCCGCGCCGGTGGCGCTGGCGCGCGTCGAGGCGCGCGAGTCAGAGCGCCTCTCGAGCGGCCTGCCGGAGCTGGACCGCGTGCTGGGCGGCGGCCTGGTGGTGGGGCAGGTGGCCCTCATCGGCGGCGATCCCGGCATCGGCAAGTCCACGCTGCTGCTGCAGTCACTTGCCGCGTTGGGGGCCTCGCGCAAGGTGATCTACGTTTCGGGCGAGGAGTCGGCGGAGCAGGTCGCCTTGCGTGCCCGGCGACTCGGGCTGGATGCGCAAGGCATCGGCCTCTTGGCCGAAATCCAGCTCGAGCGCATCCTCGGCGCGCTGGAAGCCGCGCGGCCGGAGGTCGCGGTGGTGGACTCCATCCAGACCCTGTGGTCCGAAACGCTGCAATCGGCCCCCGGCTCGGTGGCCCAGGTGCGCGAGTGCGCGGCGCAGCTCGCGCGCCACGCGAAGAAGACCGGTACGGCCCTGTTCATCATCGGCCACGTCACCAAGGAGGGCTCGATCGCCGGCCCGCGCGTGCTCGAGCACATCGTGGACACGGTGCTGTA
>DASTTC010000260.1:0-2090 GCA_035760345.1 Burkholderiales bacterium
TGCCGAGCTGGTCGAACGCCGGCGCTGGATTTCCGAGAGCCGTTTCCTGCATGCGCTCAATTACTGCATGATGCTGCCCGGCCCGGAAGCGCAGCAGCTCGCCACCTACCTCGGCTGGCTGATGCACCGCACCTGGGGCGGCATCATCGCCGGCGGGCTGTTCGTGCTGCCCTCGGTGCTCATCCTCATCGCGCTGTCCTGGATCTATCTCGCGTGGGGCGAAGTGCCAGTGGTGGCGGGGATCTTCTACGGCATCAAGCCGGCAGTGGTGGCGATCGTGGTCGCCGCGGCCTGGCGCATCGGCTCGCGCACGCTGACGAACGGTTGGCTCTGGGCCATTGCCATCGCCGCCTTCGTCGCCATCGCCGTGCTGCAGGTGCCCTTTCCCGCCATCGTCCTGGGCGCCGCGGCGATCGGCTACGCGGGAGGACGCGTGGCGCCGGAGAAATTCTCCGTCGGCGGGAGCCATGGCCAAGCGAAATCCGGCTACGGCCCTGCGCTGATCGACGACGACACACCTACGCCGCAGCACGCGCTATTCACCTGGCGCCGCCTGCTGCAGGTGGTCGCCGCGGGTCTCGTCCTCTGGACGGCCTCGCTCGGCGCCCTGGCGCTCGCCTTGGGCTGGCAGCATACCTTCACGCAGATGGGCTGGTTCTTCACCAAGGCGGCGCTGCTCACTTTCGGCGGCGCCTACGCCGTGCTGCCCTACGTCTACCAAGGCGCGGTGGAGCACTACCAGTGGGTCACCGCGACGCAGATGATCGACGGCCTGGCCCTGGGCGAGACCAAGCCCGGCCCGCTCATCATGGTGGTGGCGTTCATCGGCTTCGTCGGCGCCTGGACGCGCGAGGCCTTCGGCCTGGAGGCGCTGGTGCTGGCGGGCGCGGCGGGCGCCGTGGTGGCGACCTGGTTCACGTTCCTGCCTTCCTTCCTGTTCATCTTCGCCGGCGCGCCCTTCATCGAAACCACGCACGGCAACCTGCGTTTCACTGCGCCGCTTGCCGGCATCACCGCCGCGGTGGTGGGGGTGATCCTGAGCCTTGCCGTGTTCTTTGCCCGGCACGTGTTCTTCGTCGCCGACGGCGTCGAGTGGGCCTCGCTCGCGATCGCGGCGGCGGCCCTCGCCGCGCTGATGCGCTTCAAGGTGGGGCTGATCCCCGTGATCCTCGGCTGCGGCGCCGCCGGCTTGTGCTATAGATTGCTCCTCGCCTGAAGGAGAACGCCATGGCCGCCTACGTCGTCGCGGAAGTCGAAGTCACCGATCCCGTCACCTACGAGGACTACCGCAAGCTGGTGCCCGCCACGGTGACGAAGTACGGCGGCCGGTTCCTGGTGCGCGGCGGCGCGGTGGAAGTGAAGGAAGGCGGCTGGCAGCCCAAGCGCCTCGTGGTGCTGGAGTTCCCGACGATGGACCAGGCGCGCCATTGGTACGGCTCGCAGGAGTACGCCCCAGCGCTCGCGCTGCGGCTCAAGGCCGCGCGCTCGAAGGTGCTGCTGGTGGAAGGAGCGCCGCCCGCCTAGTCGCGGGGCGCGCGGCGGATCACGCCGCAGGCGATGCGCGCGCCACTGTTGCCGTGCGGCTGGGTGCGGAAATCGTCCGGCTCCGCGTGCACGATGACGCTGCGGCCGACGATGCCCGCCGGCCCGGACGCCACTGTGATGATGTTTAGGTCCGCTTTGACGACCGCGCGCCCCGCAGCGTCTGCCGTCAGTACCGGCAGGTCGCCGGCGTGCCGTTCGGGGGCGCTGTGGTGCGCGTGGGGCTTGCCGTAGGGATTGAAGTGTCCCCGGGCGCTCGAGCCATCCGCGGCGCTGCAGTCCCCGGCTTCGTGGACGTGAAAGCCGTGCTCGCGCCCCGCGCGCAGCCCGGTGACCACGGCGTGCATGTGCACGCGAGCGCCGACCTGCTGGAAATAGACCCTGCCGGAGGCCGTGTGGCCACGGGTAGGCCGCAACTCGGCAACCGCACTGGCCTGCTCTGCACTGAACAATTGGCAACCTGCGGCGAGCGCCGCGGGCAGCAGAACGAAAAGGAGGCGCCTGCGCACCTCCCGAATTTACACCTACTTCTTGGCCGCGGCCTTGGC
>DASTTC010000261.1:0-2096 GCA_035760345.1 Burkholderiales bacterium
ATCGCCGCGGGTCAAGGCGCTGAGCTTCACCGGCTCGTCGGATACCGGTCGGCAGATCCTGCACACCGCCGGCGCCCGCTTCGCCAAGCTGCAACTGGAGATGGGCGGCAAGAATCCGCTGGTGGTGTTGAACGACGCGGACCTGGCGCAGGCCATCGAATGCGCGGTGCAAGGCGCCTACTTCTCGACCGGGCAACGCTGCACCGCCTCGTCGCGTTTCATCGTCGAAAAAGGCATCTACTGGCGCTTTTGCGAAGGCGTGCAGGCGCGCTTGCAGACCTTGCAGGTCGGCCATGCGCTGCATGCCAACACGCAGATCGGTCCGGTCGCCGAGCAGGGCCAATACGAGCAGAACCTCGCCTACGTCGACATCGGCCTGAGCGAGGGCGCCGTGCTGGCCCATGGCGGTCGCCCGTTGCAGCGCGATACCCAGGGCTACTTCATGAGCCCGGCGCTGTTCGTCGACGCCGAGGTGCAGATGCGCATCGCCCAGGAAGAAATCTTCGGGCCGATCGCCTGCGCCATTCCCGCCGACGACTACGAGCACGCCCTGCAACTGGCCAATGCCAGCCCCTATGGCCTGTCCGCGGGGATCTGCACCACCTCGCTGAAGTACGCGTCGCACTTCAAGCGGCACATGCACAGCGGCATGGTGATGATCAACACGCCAACCGCCGGCGTGGACTATCACGTGCCGTTCGGCGGCACCAAGGGCTCGAGCTACGGTTCGCGCGAACAGGGGCGCTACGCCGCCGAGTTCTTCACCACGATCAAGACCGTGTACACCCAGGCGTGAAGCGCCAACCGAACATCTACGCCCCCGCACCTGCAGCGGGGCGCTACAACAAGAACGGAGATGGCTATGGATTACGATCTGATCATTGTCGGCATGGGCCCCGTGGGCGCCATGGCGGCCAACCTCGCCGGCCTATGGGGCTTGAAAACCCTGGCGCTGGACAAGGCCGACAGCGTCTACGAGAACCCGCGCGCCATGGGCCTCGATCACGAGGTGATGCGCGCCTTCGCCAATATCGGCCTGACCGAGGCGATCGCCCCCTATGTCATGCCCTACCGGGCCTCGCACTACCTCACCACCGAGTCACGCCTGATCAAGCACATCGATGCGGCCAAGCCTCCGCATATGCTGGGCTGGGCGCCCAACTACGTGTTCTCGCAGCCGCCGGTCGAGCGCGAGTTGCGCGCCAATATCGCCTCGTTCGCCCAGGTGACGGTCGAGCTAGGCACTGAAGTGCTGGCGGTGGAGACCCAGGGCGAGCTGGCCCAGGTGCAAGTTCGCGACCGCCATGGCGAGTTGCGCACCGTCAGCGCCGGCTATGTGCTGGCCTGCGACGGCGGCAGCAGCCCAATTCGTACGCGCTTGAAGCTGCGCATGGAGGACCTGGTGTTCGACGAGCCCTGGCTGGTGGTCGATGTGATGCTCAAGGAGGGTGCCGGCGAGTCGCTGCCGAGCACCAACGTGCAGTACTGCGAAGTCGAGCGTCCCAGCACCTATGTAGTCGGACCGGGCCGCCACCGGCGTTGGGAATTCATGATCAATCCCGGCGAAACTCCGGCCGACATCGCTCGCCCGGAGTCGATCAGGCACCTGATCTCGCGCTGGCTGGATGCCGACGACTACGACATCTGGCGAGCCTCGACCTACCGCTTCCACGCGCTGATTCTTGAGCAGTGGCGCAGCGAACGAATCTTCTTTCTCGGCGATGCCGCGCATATGACCCCGCCGTTCCTGGCGCAAGGGATGTGCCAGGGTATCCGCGATGCGCTGGGCTTGATCTGGAAGCTGGCGCTGGTGCGCCGAGGCCTCGCCGGCCCCAGGCTGCTCGACACCTATCAACAGGAGCGTGCGCCGCACGTACGCCAGACCACCGAGGCGGCCAAGGAGTTTGGCTTGATCATCTGCGAACGCGATCCGCTCAAGGCCGCCGAGCGCGACGAGCGCCTGCTGCAGAGCATGCACGGCACGCCGGGGAGCACCATCCGCCAGTCGCTGATTCCCGGTCTGAAGAGCGGCCTGATCGACGATCGGGCGCCAGCCGGCGAGCTGTTCCCGCAACCGCTGGTCATCGATCGCGAGG
>DASTTC010000262.1:0-7335 GCA_035760345.1 Burkholderiales bacterium
CGAAGCACGTCTCGGCGCAATTCGTGCGCGACGGCACGCTGCTCGCTTGCGCCGAGATGCTGCGCGGCGGCGTGACCTGCTTCAACGACATGTACTTCTTTCCGGAGGCCGCGCTCGAGGCGGCGCTGCAGGCGGGCATGCGCGCGACGCTGGGCATCATCGTCATCGAGTTTCCGTCCGCGTACGCCTCGGACCCCCACGCCTACCTGGCCCAGGGTCTCGCCATGCGCGATCGCTGGCGCGAGCACCCGCTCGCCTCGTTCTGCCTGGCGCCGCATGCGCCGTATACCGTGTCCGATGCCACGTTTCGCCGGGTCGCGCAGCTTGCCGCGGAACTCGAATTGCCGGTGCACGTGCACCTGCACGAGACGGCGCACGAGCTCGAGCGCTCGGTCGCCGAGCACGGCAAGCGGCCACTGGCACGCCTGGAGGGACTGGGGCTGCTGGGTCCCGGCCTTATCGCGGTGCATGCGGTGCATCTCAACCCCCAGGAGATCGATCTCCTGGCGCGCCACCGCAGCTCGGTGGCCCATTGCCCGTCGTCAAACCTGAAACTTGCCAGCGGCTTCGCGCCGGTGGCGCGGATGCTCGCGGCCGGCATCAACGTCGCGCTCGGCACCGATGGCGCGGCGAGCAACAATCGCCTCGACATGTTCGAGGAGATGCGCACCGCTGCACTGCTCGCCAAGGCCGCTTCCGGCGATGCCGAGGCGATGCCCGCGCACGTGGCATTGCGCGCGGCGACGCTGGGCGGCGCGCAGGCCCTGGGCGCCGAGGCGCGCATCGGCAGCATCGTGCCGGGGAAAGCCGCGGATCTGGTGGCCGTCTCGCTCGACGACATCGAGCTGCAACCCGTGTACGACGTCGTGTCCCACCTGGTCTATGCCTGTGGACGCGAGCATGTCAGCGACGCATGGGTCGCGGGCGAGCGCGTGCTGCGCCAGCGCGAGCCCACCCGCATCGATCTCGCTGACTTGCACGCACGCGCCGGCCTGTGGCAGACTAAGATTCTGAATTGACGGACCATTATCTTGAGGTCCGGTTTTGATCGCCACTAACCAATAAGCGACGGGAGATCCACCATGCACAACAACACTCTGCGATCCGCCGGCCTGAGCGGCGCGCTCCTGGCGCTGGCCCTGCTCGTGGGTTGCGCCACCACCGAAGAACCCGCGCCGGCACCGGCGCCGGCGCCTGCGCCTGCGCCGGCCACGCCGGCCCCCGCGCCCGCAGCCGCACCGGCGCCCGCGCCCGCCGCGGCCCCCGCGCCGGCCCCCAAGCCCGCGCCCGCGCCTGCCGCGCAGAAGGTGACGATGGCTTCGGACGTGCTGTTCGACTTCAACAAGTCGTTCATCAAGCCCGATTTCAAGGACCGCCTGGATAACCTCTCGGCACAGGTTCGCGGCATCAACCTGGAGGTGGTGATCGCGATCGGCCACGCCGACCAGATCGGCTCGCTGCAGTACAACCAGAAGCTCTCGGTGAGCCGCGCCGAGGCGGTCAAGTCCTACATGGTGTCCAAGGGCCTGGAGCCGAACCGCATCTACACCGAGGGCAAGGGCGAAACGCAGCCCGTGAAGTCCTGCCCGAACATGAGCGGCAAGGCGCTGATCGAGTGCCTGTATCCCAACCGCCGGGTCGAGCTGGAAGTCATCGGCACCAAGAAGTAAGCGCTCCGTCCACGATGGAAAGCCCCGCTGCGGCGGGGCTTTTTTTTGCTTACCAGCAGAGTGCCGGTGCGAGAATGGGCGCCATGCCACATCGGTTTTCCCATGGTCTCGGCTTTTTCAGCGGGGTGAATCTTCCCGCTGAAAAGGCCGAGATGTATTTAAAGGCCCATGCAAACCACCGCCAACGCTGGTCGGCGGGAAGATTCACCCCGCCGAAAAAGGCGAGATGGTTTTGAAAAGCGTCCGCCATGTCGATCGTCAACGCTGATCCGGCAGAGCTCGCCAAATTCAGCGACCTCGCCCACCGCTGGTGGGATCCGCAAGGGGAGTTCCGCCCGCTGCACGAGATCAATCCGCTGCGCTTGGGCTGGATCGAACGCCATGCGCCGCTCGGCGGGCGCGAGGCGATCGACGTCGGCTGCGGCGGCGGCATCCTGGCCGAAGCGATGGCGCAGCGCGGCGCGCGCGTCACCGGCATCGATCTCGCCGAGAAGCCGCTCAAGGTTGCGCAGTTGCACTTGCTCGAGAGCGGTCTCGAGGTGCGCTACGAGCTCGCCTCGGCCGAAGGACACGCAGCGGCGCATGCTGGAAGCTTCGACGTGCTCACCTGCATGGAGATGCTCGAGCACGTGCCCGATCCGGCGAGCGCGGTGACGGCCTGTGCGCGGCTGCTGAAGCCCGGCGGGCGGGCGTTCTTTTCCACCCTCAACCGAAATCCGAAGTCCTACCTGTTCGCCGTGATCGGCGCGGAGTATGTGCTCAAGCTGCTGCCCAAGGGCACGCACGACTATGCGCGCTTCATCCGCCCCTCGGAGCTCGCGCGCTGGTGCCGCGCGGCGGGCCTGCGCGAGGTGGAGCTGATCGGCATGACCTACAATCCGTTCACGCAGCGCTACGCGCTCGGCGCCGACTGCGACGTCAACTACCTGCTGTGCTGCGAGCGCGATGCTTAGCCGCGCTGTACTTTTCGACCTCGACGGTACGCTCGCCGATACCGCGCCCGACCTCGCGGCCGCGTTGAATCGCCTGCGTGCCGACCAGGGGCTCGAGCCGCTGCCGATCGAGAAGCTGCGGCCGTTCGCCTCCGCGGGCGCGCGCGGGTTGGTGCACGCGGGTTTCGGCGTGAAGCCGGGCGACACCGAGTACGACGCCCTGCGCGAAGCGTTTCTCGAGGCCTACCGCGAACACACCTGCGTGCAGACGCGGCTGTTCCCGGGCATCGCCGAGCTTCTGGCCGAGCTCGCTCGGCGCTCGCTTCCCTGGGGCGTGGTGACCAACAAGGCGACGCGCTTCACCGAGCTCGTGCTCACGGGCCTCGGGCTCGCGCCGGCGTGCGTGGTGAGCGGCGACACGACCGAGCACCTGAAGCCGCATGCGGCCCCGATGCTGCATGCGGCGGATCAGCTTGGGCTTCCGGCGGCGGCATGCGTCTACCTGGGCGACGATCTGCGCGACATCCAGGCCGGGCGGGCCGCGGGGATGCGGACGGTGGCCGTCGAATGGGGCTACCACCACCCCGAGAGCGGCGGGCCCGAGGCCTGGAACGCCGACGCCGTCATCGCGCGGCCCGGGGACTTGATCGCGCTGCTCTAGGCCCCATATGCGACAATGCGTCACGCAACGAAACGGGGGCGACCTGGTTTCGACGCGGGTTGCGAAGCAGCGCAGGGCATGCCGAGGACCAGTGACCTCGTAAATCCATCTGGAAACACTACAAACGCCAACGACGAGCGTTTCGCTCTAGCCGCCTAATACCGGCTAGACGCTGCACTGGTCTGCTGATGGGCCAGGCTCCCTAAAAGGAGTGCAGCGTCATTCACATCAGCCTCTCCTCCAGGCTTGGCCGCTTGGCCCGGGGGATCCGTCGAAGCGGCTAGCCGCGAGTCAGCCTGCCGGTTGGCGGGCTCAAGGCGAAACTCAAATAACCAGGCTAAGCATGTAGTCCTGACTGCCTAGGGCTTGCGGACGCGGGTTCGATTCCCGCCGCCTCCACCACTTCCTGCCCCCTGTAGGCTGCGGCGGTTAAGCCTTGCGTGTCTGACGCGGTGCGCGCATGGGATAGGCCGTCTCGCGGACCTTCTGCCTGCCCGCAGTCGCTTCGGTCTGCGCACCCGACGGAAATCGCTCCGGATCCAGTGGCTTGCGCGGCGAGCGCGCCTTGGTGGAGATTCTGGGCTGCTTCACGAAGGGCGCGAGATTTCCGAAAGCGCCAGGGCCGTCGGCCCGGCTGCGGAGCTTTGGACTGCGAAATCGCCCAGCGCAACGATGCCGACCAGGCGCTTCTCGCGATTGATGACTGGCAGGCGCCGCACCTGATGCTCGCTCATGATCATGGCGGCCTGCTCCACTGAATCGTCTTCGTACGCCCAGGCGACGCCCTTGGACATCACGTCGCGGACCTTGGTGGCGACCCCTTTGTCTTCAGCCACGGCGCGGATCGCGATGTCGCGATCCGAGATGGTCCCGATCATGATGTCGCCCTCCCCGACCGGCAGCATGCCAAAGTCCCCGTCGCGCATTTTCTTTGCGGCGTCCGCGATGGTCATGTTGGGACTGATCATTTTCACGTCGCGGCTCATCAGGTCCTTGATCTGCTGCATGTCCGGTCTCCTAGGCGCGATCGCGCAGTTCCGTCACGCCCGCCATTTCCGCGCAGTGATCGCAGCAGAACATGCGGCCATTCTTCTCCAGGCCGTGGCCGACGATGCGCACGCTGCAATGCTCGCAGGTGGGCGCGAGCGCATGGATGGCGCACTCGAAGCTGTCGAACGTGTGGGTCTTGCCCCGGGCCAACACCTGGAAGGATTTGTCGTAGTCGTTGCCGCACGCATCGCATTTCGCCATCGCGATCCCCTGTGAACAGCTGCCCGTTGCTCGTTTGATTTTCTTTCGCGGCAAGGTCGCGGTCTGTGCGCGGGCGCACCTCCAGTTTCGTAGAAGTCCGCCATCAGGCGTCGGCGACCGCCGCGCCCACGCCGTCGCTCCGCGCGCCGAGTTGGGCCGCGAGGTGGGCGCTCAGATCGCGCGCATCGTCGCCGGCCCCGTCGATGAGGCTCGACTTACGGCGCCGCAGAAATGGCAGACCCATGACGTACAGGCCCGGCGCCTCCGTCACAACGCCGCCGTCATGGCGGATGTTGCCCTTGGGGTCGAGCACCGCGACGTCCAGCCAGGAATAGTCGGGGCGAAACCCGGTCGCCCAGAGGACCGTCCTGATCCCGGCACGGCCGAAATCGAGCCCGAGTGGCGGCGATGCTTCTACGCGCGTCGCCTCGGGCCGATGCGGCGGATCGACTGCGCCGTCCACGCCGTTCTCCGCGGCCCACTCGTCGAACGTGTTCAGTAGCCGGTTCTGCTTGAGGTCGGCCAGTTCGCACAGATTGCGTAGCGACCCGGACAACAGGGCCTTGCCGTCCCGAATCCCGGCCAGCCGGCCCACGAGCTTCACCCCTAGCGACGTGAGGGCGTTGAGATCGATGTCCCGCCGGTCGGGATAGCCCGCGATCTGGAACGAGGAAAGGCTGCGGGCGCGCCGCAGGTTCTCGACCTGGTCGTAGCGCTCGTCGTTCAGGCCCGTCGCGTCCATCCACCACTGTATGTCCCTGCCGCGGTACGTCCGCGGTGCGCGCACGTGCTCGCCCACCGCCAGCGTCACGGGACGCCCGGAGCGGTGGATCTCGTCGGCGATCTGCGCGCCGGAGGCGGCCGCGCCGACCACCATGACGCCGCCCTGCTCGAGGTACCCGGGGTTGCGGTATTCAGCGGTCGTGAGCTGGGCAATCCTTGGCGGCACGAATTGCGCCAGTGCCGGGACCTGCGCGATGTTGAATGCACCGGTGGCAAGTACGACCGCCTTGCAATGCCAGGTGGCCTGCGCGGTGACGACCTCGTAGCCGACCGCCGAGCGCCGGACGGAGGTCACCGCGCAATGCGTTCGCAGGGGCGGCAAGACCGTCTTCGCGTAGCGCTCGAGGAACGCAATGGTCTCGGGCATCGTCCGGAAACCGTGCGGATCGCCGCCCTCGTAGCCGAAACCCGGCAGACGGCTCTGCCAGTTCGGGGTGAGAAGGGTAAGCGATTCCCAGCGCTCGGTGCGCCAGGTGTTGGCGATCTCGCCGCGCTCAAGGACTACGTGGTCGATCGAGCGGGCCGCGAGCTGCCAACTCATGGCGAGCCCGGCCTGGCCCGCGCCCACTACGACGACTGTCGTGCGCACCGGCGCGGCGCCTCGGGCGCGGCGAAGCGGCGCTACTTCACCTCGACCGACACGTTGGTCGGGTTGGTGATGATGTCGTAGACCGCGGAACGCTTCTGCGATTGCGCGACGATCGCCTTGATGTCCTCGGGCGAGGCGTCGGCGTCGATCTTGTAGGTCACCTTGATGCCGTCGAAGCCGTTGCGCACGTCCTCATCCATGCCGAGGATGCCGCGCACGTCCATCCCGGCCTCGAGCGTCGCCGACACCGAGCGCAACTGGACCTTGCGCGCCTGGGCGACGGCCGCGACGCCGGCGGTCAGGCAGCTCGCGAGGCCCGCGAGCACGATCTCCACCGGGGTCGCCGACTTGTCGGCCGCCGCGAAGATTTCGGGATGATCGGCGTCGAAGGTGAACTGCTTCTTGTGTTTTTGCTCGGCGCCCAGGCCGTAAAAGCCCTCGATGGTGGAGCGGCTGTGCGTGCCGTTGATCCATTCGACCGTCGAGCGCCACTTGAACTTCGCCGCTTCCGGCGCGTTCTTCAGCGCTTCCTGCGCGCCGAACAATGCCTCGACGTTGACGCCGTTGTTGACGGGCTTGTCGCTCTTTGCTTTCGCCATGACTTCCTCCTGAGAAGTTTTTGGGGGCGAAAAGTATAAACCTAGATCGCCTGATTCAGACGGGGTTTCCAGAACGGGCGGAACAGCTCGATCTTCGGACAGCGGTTCATGACGACCTTCAGCCCCGCAGCTTCCGCCAGCCGCGCCGCCTCGTCGTTGCGCACGCCTAGCTGCGCCCACAGCACTTTCGCCCCGATCTGGATCGCCTCGCGTGCTATCCCGGGCAGCGCCTCGGAGCTACGGAACACTTGCACCATGTCCACCGGCCTGCCGATGGCGGCCAGCGACTCGTAGACCCGCAACCCGCGGATCTCGCCCCCGGCCTCGTTGGGGTTGACCGGGATCATGTCGTAGCCGGTTTCGTGCAGGACCCTGAGCACGCCGTAGCTGAACTTGGTGGGGTCCGAACTCGCGCCAACCATGGCGATGGTCTTCACCTCCTTCAGGATGGCGGCGAGATAGTCCGTCGGGTAGTCCTGGTCATGGTTCATAGCGGGTTGGCGAAGGGATTGCGGTAGAGCCTGTCGTGGCTCTCGACGCCGACATCCAAAGTGCAGTCGGTCAGAGGCCGGGCGATGCAGAGGAGGACGTAGCCGTCGGCGAGCTGCCGCCGGTTCAGCGCGACGCCCGCGCGCTGGTCGATCTCACCCGACAGCAGCTTCGCGGCACAGGAGATGCACCCACCGTAGCGGCAGCCGTAGGGAAGCGACATGCCCTGCGCCTCCAGCGCGTCGAGCAGCGGCTTGCGCCGGTCGACCCGGAACGAAGCGCCGCCACGGTTTGCGAGCGTGATCATGACCTGCGTCATCTTCACAGCCAGATATCCGAAGTGCAGTCGCCTCCCGGATAG
>DASTTC010000263.1:0-3967 GCA_035760345.1 Burkholderiales bacterium
CAACAACACCAAGAACTGCCTGTCGTCCGTCTACCGCATCCCCGCCATCCACGCGCAGGTGACGATGGTCCTCACCAACGCCGCGCCGCTCGGGCCCTATCGCGGCGCGGGCCGGCCGGAGGCGATCTACCTGGTCGAGCGTCTGATCGAGCAGGCGGCACTCGCGACCGGCATCGATCGCATCGAGCTGCGCCGGCGCAACTTCATCCCGCCCTCGGCCATGCCCTACCTCGCGCCGAGCGGCCAGACCTACGACAGCGGCGAGTTCGAGGCGGTACTGGATAAGGCGCTGCAACTCGCGGACTGGAAGGGATTCCCGGCGCGCCGCAAGGAATCCGAAGCCGCCGGTCGGCTGCGCGGCATCGGCCTGGGCTGCTTCCTCGAAGTGGCGGGCGGCAGCCCGCTGAACGAAACCGCCGACCTGCGCTTCGCGCCCGACGGCACCGCGGTGCTGCGCACCGGCGCGCAGGCCATGGGCCAGGGGCAGATGACCACGCTTCCCCTGATCCTCGCCAAGCAGTTGCAGGTGGACGTCTCGAGCATCCGCATCGTGCAGGGCGATAGCGACGAAGTGCCCGGCGGATTGCCCACTGTCGCCTCGCGCTCCACCATGATGGTGGGCGGCGCGATGCTGAAAGCCGCGGACGAGGCGATCGCGAAGGGCAAGGATTTCGCCGCCGAGCTGCTGGAGGCCGCTGCCGCCGACATCGAATACCGCGCGGGCGAGTTCCGCGTCGCCGGCACCGACCGCGCCGTGGGTTGGAGCGGGGTGGCGACAGCGAAAGGCAGCGCACTGAACACGGTGTCGAGCTTCGCCGCCCCCGAGATGAGCTTTCCGAACGGCTGCCACGTGTGCGAGGTGGAAATCGACCCGCAGACCGGTGTCGTCTCGGTCGTGGCCTACGCGGCAGTGGACGACGTGGGCCAGGTGGTGCATGAGACCATCGTCGAAGGACAGATCCACGGCGGCGTGGCGCAGGGCCTGGGGCAGGTGTTGGGCGAGCACGTGGTGTACAGCGAGGACGGCCAGCTCCTCACGGCCTCCTTCATGGACTACATGATGCCGCGGGCGGACGACCTGCCGATGATCAAGCTCGGCCACCACGTCGCGCCCTGCACCACCAACCCGCTCGGGGTCAAGGGCGCCGGCGAATCCGGCGTCGCCGGGTCGATCCCGGCGGGCGTGAATGCGGTGCTCGATGCGCTGGGCTCGCGCGGGGTGACGCAACTGGACATGCCGATGACGCCGCTGCGCGTCTGGCAGGCGCTACACAAGGGAGGCGCAAAGTGAACAGTTCGGCAAATGGACTGCGGGTGCTGGTCACCGCCGGCGCGGCGGGCATCGGCCTCGCCATCGCCCGCACGTTCCGCGACCACGGCGCGAAAGTGCACGTGTGCGACGTGGACGACAAGGCGCTCGCGGCGCTGGATGCGGACATAACGAAGACCAAGGCCGACGTCTCCAGCCTCGCCGACGTGGAGCGTCTGTTCGTCGACGCGCAGAAGACGCTCGGCGGCCTGGACGTGCTGGTGAACAATGCCGGCATCGCCGGACCCACCGGCAAGGTGGAGGACATCAAGGTCGAGGACTGGGACCGCTGCATCGCCATCGACCTCAACGGCATGTTCTATTGCACGAGGAAGGCCATGCCCATGATCAAGGCCGCGGGCGGCGGTTCCATCATCAACCTGTCCTCCATCGCCGGGCGCCTGGGATTCGCGCTGCGCACGCCCTACGCGGCGGCCAAGTGGGCGGTGGTGGGCTTCACCGAGAGCCTGGCGGCGGAGGCCGGGCCGCAGGGCGTGCGCGTCAACTGCATCCAGCCGGGCGTGGTCGCCGGGGACCGCGTCGAGCGCGTGATCGACGCCAAGGCGAAGGGCCTGGGCATCTCCAACGACGAGATGCGCGCGCGGCTGCTGGGCAGCGTGAGCCTGCACGTGATGGTGACGGCGCAGGACGTGGCCAACACGGCGCTGTTCCTCGCCCCCGATGCGGGCAGGCATATTTCCGGGCAGGCGATTTCCGTCTGCGGCGGCGTGCGCTACATGGTCTAGGGGAGAAGAGAATATGGCAGCAGCCCAAGGCAAAGTCATCATCACCTGCGCCGTCACCGGCGCGATCCACACGCCGACCATGTCGCCGCACCTGCCGATCACGCCCGAGGAGATCGCCGCGGCCGCCATCGGCGCGGCGCAGGCCGGCGCGGCGATCGTGCATCTGCACGCACGGGAGCCCAAGGACGGCCGCCCGACGCAGGATCCGGCGATGTTCATGAAGTTCCTGCCGCAGATCAAGGCGGCGAGCGACGTGGTGATCAACCTCACCACCGGCGGCGCGCCGACGATGACGGTGGACGAGCGCCTGCGCCCGGCGGCGGAATTGAAGCCCGAGGTCGCATCGCTGAACATGGGCTCGATGAACTTCGGCCTGTACGAGATGCTCGGGCGCTACAAGGAGTTCAAGTACGACTGGGAAAAGCCCTACCTCGCCGGGTCGGATGAGCGCATTTTCAAGAACACCTTTCGCGACATCGCGAACATCCTCACCACCTGCCGCGAGAACGACACGCGCTTCGAGATCGAGTGCTACGACATCGGGCACCTGTACTCGGCGGCGCATTTCCTCGACCGCAAACTCATCAAGCCGCCGCTGCTGATCCAGTCGGTGTTCGGCATCCGCGGCGGCATCGGGCCGCATCCCGAGGACGTGATGCACATGAAGCGCACGGCGGACCGCCTGTTCGGCGACCAATACTATTGGTCGGTGCTCGGCGCGGGCCGCAACCAGATGTTCATCGCCGCCATGTCGGCAGTCATGGGTGGTAATGTGCGCGTGGGGCTGGAGGACAGCCTGTGGCTCGGGCGCGGCCAGCTGGCGAAGACCAACGCCGAGCAGGTGGCCAAGGCGCGGCGCATCATCGAGGAAGTCGGCCTGCAGGTGGCCACGCCCGACGAGGCGCGCCAGATGCTCAAACTCAAGGGAGGACGCAATGTCGCTTTCTAAAGTATTCGGAGCCCTCGCCCTCGCGCTGCTTCCGGCGCTCGGCGCCGCGCAGGAGTGGCCCACCAAGCCAGTGAAGTTCGTGGTGCCCTTCCCGCCGGGCGGCACGGTCGACCCGCTCGCGCGCCTCATGGCGGCCAAGCTCGGCGAATCCCTCGGCGGCCAGTTCATCGTCGAGAACCGGCCCGGCGCCGGCGGCGCCATCGGCACCGCGCAGGTGGCGAAGGCCGCCCCCGACGGCTACACCTTCGTGTTCGTGTTCGACTCGCACGGCGTCAACCAGGTGCTGCTGAAAAACCTGTCCTACGACACGGCGCGCGACTTCGCGCCGGTGATGCTGGTGGGCACCGCGCCCTACGCCATCGCCACGCGCGCCGATAAGCCCTACCAGTCCTTCCGCGACGTGGTCGCGGCGGCAAAGGCGAAGCCCGACGCGGTCACCATCGGCTCGATCGGCAACGGCACCCTCGGCCACCTCACCGCGCTGCTCGCGATGCAGGCAGGCAACTTCAAGCTCAGCCACGTGCCCTACGCCGGCGGCGGGCCGATGACGCAGAACATGCTCGGCGGCCACATCGAACTGGGCATCGGCTCGGCGGCGCTGCTCACCCCGCACGTGAGGGGCGGCAAGATGCGCGCCCTCGCCACCACCGGCGAGAAGCGCCATGCGACCCTGCCCGACGTGCCGACGCTCGCGGAGCAGGGCATCCCGGGCGTGGTGGCGCTTGCCTGGTGGGGCGTGTTCGCCCCCGCCGGCACGCCGGAGCCGATCTTGCGCAAGTTCTGGGTCGGCCTGCGCACCGCGCTCGACCTGCCCGACGTCAGAAAGACGCTCGCCGAGGGCGTCGGCATGGAGATCATCGGCGCGAGCCCCTCGGACACGCAGAAATTCCTGCTGAGCGAGCTGGCGCGCTGGGGGAAGGCGGTCAAGGACCACGGCGTCAAGGTGGACTGAAGCGGCGGGGC
>DASTTC010000264.1:0-4404 GCA_035760345.1 Burkholderiales bacterium
AACATGGGCACGCTGGGCGGCGCACTCGCCAACAGCGACCCGGCGGCCGACTACCCGGCGGCGGTGCTCGGACTCAACGCCACCATCACCACCACCAAGGGCACGCACGCAGCCGACAAGTTCTTCAAGGGCCTGTACGAAACCGCATTGAAGCCCGGCGAGATCATCACTTCGGTGTCGTTCCCGATCCCCAAGCGCGCGGCTTACATGAAGTTCAAGAACCCGGCCTCGCGCTTCGCGATCGTCGGCGTGTTCGTGGCGGACACGGGCGCCGGCGTGCGCGTGGCGGTAACGGGCGCGGGACCCTGCGCACTGCGCCTGGCCGAGATGGAGAAGGCGCTGGCCGCCAAGTTCGCGCCCGAGTCCGTGGCCGGGCTCAAGATCAAGCCCGACGGCCTGAACAGCGACCTGCATGCCTCGGCGGAGTACCGCGCGCACCTGATCACGGTGATGGCCAAGCGCGCGGTCGAGGCCGCGATGAAATAGAATAGCCGCACGCTCAATCGAAGCCCGCCTCGAGCGGGCTTTTTTATGCCCACGCCCGCCCCCCTGCCCGCGTCGATCGACGACACCCTCAAGCTGCTCACGTCGGCGGACTACGTCGCCGACCGCAGCCTCGCCACGGCGCTCTACCTGTCGCTCGCCATGCAGCGGCCGCTGTTCCTCGAGGGCGAGGCCGGCACCGGCAAGACCGAGATCGCCAAGGTGGTGGCGCAGGCCTTGGGCCGCGAACTGATCCGCCTGCAGTGCTACGAGGGTCTGGATATATCGCAGGCTGCCTACGAGTGGAACTATCCGCGCCAGATGATCGAGATCCGCCTGGCGGAAGCGGCCGGCGAGAAGTCGAAGGACAAGATGTCGCACGACATTTTCGACCATCGCTTCCTCATCAAGCGCCCCCTCGCCCTGGCGCTCGAGGGCACACCGGGTGCGGCGCCGGTGCTGCTGATCGACGAACTGGACCGCACCGACGAGCCCTTCGAAGCTTACCTGCTGGAAGTGCTGTCCGACTGGCAGATCACGGTGCCCGAGATCGGCACCCTGAAGGCGGCCGAGCCGCCGGTGGTGATCATCACCTCGAACCGCACGCGCGAGATCCATGACGCAGTGAAGCGCCGGTGCTTCTACCACTGGGTGGACTACCCGGACGCGCGCCGCGAGCTGGAAATCCTCAAGCGCAAGGCGCCGAAATCCTCGGCGGCCCTGTCGCGCGAAGTGGTGGCCTTCGTGCAGCGGCTGCGCGGCGTGGACCTGTTCAAGCTGCCCGGGGTGGCCGAGACCATCGACTGGGCGAACTGCCTGGTGGCGCTCGACAAGATCGCCCTCGACCCGGAGACGGTCAACAACACCCTCGGCGTGCTGCTCAAGTACCAGGACGACATCGAGAAGATCGCCGGCGAGGAAGCCGCGCGCCTGGTGACCGAGGCGAAGAGCACCGCCGCCACCGCCTAGATGCTGCCGCAGCTCGAGGCGGGCGCAGGGCGCGGCAAGCTCGCCGAGAACGTGATGCACTTCGCGCGCCTGCTGCGGTGCGCCGGGCTGCGCGTCGGCCCGGACCGGGTGGTGGATTGCGTGCGGGCGCTGGAGATCGCCGGGGCCGACCGGCGCGACGACTGGTACTGGACGATGTCCGCGGTGCTGCTGTCGCGCGAAGAGCAGCGCCCGATTTTCGACCAGGCGTTCCAGCTCTTCTGGCGCGACCCGAAGCTCACCGAAAAGATGATGCAATTGCTGCTGCCGCAGACCTACGGCCGCACGCCCAAGCCCGAGGAGCAGCAGAGCCAGCGTCTCACCGACGCCCTGTACGGGCAGAAAAAGCCCGAGGAGAGCCGCGACGAGCAAAAGGTGGAGCTGGACGCGCGGCTCACGTTTTCCGCGCGTGAAGTGCTGCAACGCATGGACTTCGACACCATGTCGGCGGCGGAGCTCGCCGAGGCGAAGAAGATGATCCGTCAGCTGCGCCTGCCGCTGCCCCTGATCCGCACCCGGCGCCATGCGCCGGACCTGCGCGGCCGGCGCGTGCACCTGCGCGCCACGCTGCGCGAGTCCCTGCGCGAGGGCGGCGACGTGATCCCGCTGGTGCGCTCGAAGCCCGTCGAGAGGCATCCGCCGTTGGTGGTACTGTGCGACATCTCGGGCTCGATGAATCCTTACGCGCGCATGTTCCTGCATTTCCTGCACGCGCTGACCAACGACCGCGACCGCGTGCACACCTTCGTCTTCGGCACGCGCCTCACCAACGTCACGCGCCAGTTGCGCCACCGCGACGTGGACGTGGCCATGACGCGGGTGGCCGACGCGATCAAGGACTGGTCGGGGGGCACGCGCATCGGGGTGTGCCTGCGCGAATTCAACTGGCGCTGGGGGCGACGCGTGCTGGGGCAGAATGCCTGTGTGCTGCTGGTCTCGGATGGCCTGGACCGCGAGGCGGGCGAAGGGCTGGGCGAGGAGATGGAGCGCCTGTCCAAGTCCTGCCGCTCCCTGGTGTGGCTCAACCCACTGCTACGCTATGACCGGTTCGAGGCGAAGCCCGCCGGGGTGCGCGCCATGCTGCCGCACGTGGATCTGTTCCTGCCGGTGCATAATCTGAAGAGCCTGGTCGAACTGGCGCGCACGCTGAGCCGGCCGCTGGCGCGAAGAACGGAGAGCGACGCATGGAAATGAGCGGTGAGCAGCGCATCCCGGCAACGCAGGCCGAAACCTGGGCGGCGCTGAACGATCCGGAGATGCTCAAGGCCTGCGTGCCCGGCTGCGAGTCGATCGAGCGCGTAGCGGAGAACGAGTACCAGGTGCTGATGGTGGCGCGCATCGGCCCCGTGAGCGCCAAGTTCAAGGGCAAGCTGGCGCTCACGGACATCGAGCCGCCGAACTCCTACAGCCTCGCGTTCGAGGGCCAGGGCGGCGCCGCGGGTTTCGGCAAGGGTTCGGCCCGGGTTCAGCTTGAACCCGACGGCGAGGGCACCCTGCTGCGCTACCAGGCGAACGCCCACGTCGGCGGCAAACTGGCGCAGATCGGCTCGCGCCTGGTGGACTCGGCGGCCCGCAAGATCTCGCAGGATTTTTTCACCGCCTTCAACGAGAAGGTGGCCGCGCTGCACGCGCCCGACGCCGCGCACCCGCCGGCGGGTGACGCGCACCACGCCGATCCGGTGCCGCGCGACGCTGACCTGCCGACGGTATCGAATGCGTCGCTCATCTTTCTGGCTGCGGGTGCGCTGGTGGTATTCGTCGTCGCCCTGATCGCGCTGCTTGGCTGAACCGATCCGCCCGTCGGCGCTGTCTCGCCGCCCGTCCTTGCCCGGGGGTCGGGCGGAACTATTTCCTCCTCTGCGCCACGGCGCCCTGCCTACGATGATCGCGTCGCGTGGCAGGGAGAGCACGACGTGGGCGTCAACGTAGCAGCCGTGGCCAGACCGGACCCGCAGCAGGCGGTGCGCGCGGAATCGGTGATCCTGATCGCCGAGCTGCGCAATTTCACCCGCATGTCGGAGATGCTGGAACCGGCACGAGTGCTGGAGCTTGCCGACAAGTTCTTCGAATGCGCCGCGCACGCCGCGGCCGCAGGCGGCGGCGAGACCCTGGCGGTGCACAACGATTCGCTGGTGTCCACTTTTCGCAAGGGCAAGGCACCGGAACTCGCACGCGACGCGGTGCGCACGGCACAGCGGCTGTTCGCGGAGTTCGATCCGATCGCGCAGCTTTGGGAGCGCGACTACGGCTTGCGCACCGCCATCGCGCTCGGCATGCACCGCGGCGACGCGGTCTACGGCGAGGCGGGCCCCGCCGCGCAGCGTACGCCTGTGGTGTTCGGGGACTGCGTCAGCATCGCGGAGCGGCTGGTGCATCGCGCCCGCGCCGGCGAGCTGGTGCTCTCGGACGCGATCATGGGCGTGGTCTCGGTGGCAGAACTGGAACTCGACGCGCAGCCGCTGCCACCGCTCGAACTGCACAACCGTCCCGCCATCCGCATCTACGGCGTACTGCGGGACGACCGGCTCGATTTCACCGCGTAGCCGGGGGAATCACCCACAGGTACACCGTCCTGCCGTTGGTTTCCAGCGTCTTGTCGGGCTTCCAGTCGCCCATGTCGAACTGGTGCGAGACCACGCGCGTTCCCGGCTTGAGCTGCGCCAGGAGCTGCGGACGCAGCTTCAGGTTGAGGTCGGGCAGCAGATACAGGGTCACCACCGTCGCTTCCGCGAAGTTGGCTTCGAACAGGTTTTGCTGGCGGAACTTGACCAGCTTGGTCACGCCGCGCTCTATCGCGTTGGCGTTGGCCTCGCGGATGCGATCGGCGTCGATGTCGATACCGATCGCGCGCACGCCGTACTTCCTGGCCGCCGTCACCGGGATGCGGCCATCGCCCGAGCCCAGGTCGTAGAGCACGTCGCCCTTCTTCACGTC
>DASTTC010000265.1:0-2906 GCA_035760345.1 Burkholderiales bacterium
CCAGAAATTGATGAGCTGCAAGGAGGTGCAGATGGCGTCGGATTGCCTCAGAGCCGTTTCAGACGTGCGTTTGAAAAGGTGCAGCAGCAGCCGGCCCACCGGATTAGCCGAGCGCCGGCAGTAATCGAGCAGTTCGGCGTAGTTCGTGTATCGCGTCTTGACGACGTCTTGCGAGAAGGCGTCGAGCAGGTCGGCGAACGGAGCGCGCGGCAGCCCGTGCTCGCGCATGATGCGATCGATCTCGCCGCGGTGGGCTTCGAGCTTCGCCAGGCGCGCAGCGGGCGGGTCGTTGCCCTCGTCGGCGAAGTCGTCGGCGCAACGGGCGAACCGGTAAATGGCCTCGATGGGCGTGCGCAGCCGCGCGGGCAGCAGCAACGAGGCGACGGGGAAGTTCTCGTAATGGGCGACCGGCACGCGCAGGTATAATACTTTCTTTCCATTCGCTTTTTCGTGCGAAGGTGGCGGAATTGGCAGACGCACCAGACTTAGGATCTGACGCCGCAAGGCATGAGGGTTCGAGTCCCTCCCTTCGCACCAGCGACGCACACTGAGGGGTTCGAGCGGCATGGCGGCGAACGTGGAGCAACTGGACAGCCTGGAGCGGCGCCTGCAGATGACGGTGCCGGTCGAGCGCATCGAGCGCGAAATCGACGAGCGCCTGAAGAAGATGGCGCGCAACGCGAAGATGCCCGGCTTCCGCCCGGGCAAGGTGCCGATGAAGCTGCTGGCGCAGACCTACGGTCCGCAGCTGCGCTCGGAAGTGCTGGGCGACGCGGTGCAAAAGGCGTTCACCGACGCCGTGCGCGAGGCCAAGCTGAAGGTCGCGGGGCAGCCGCGCATCGAGCCCAAGCAGGACGCCGCGGCCGGCGCGCTGGAATTCAGCGCCACCTTCGAGGTGTATCCGGAATTCGCCATCGGCGACGTGTCGGCGGCGCCCATCGAGCGGCCGCAGGTGGTGGTGGACGATGCGGCGATCGACCGGACGCTGGAGATCCTGCGCCAGCAGCGCGTCAGCTACGCGCCGGCGGCGCGCGCGGCGCAGGACGGCGATCGCGTCACCGTCGACTTCGCGGGCACCATCGGCGGCGAGTCCTTCGCCGGCGGCAAGGCCGAGGGCTTCGCTTTCGTGCTCGGCGAAGGGCGCATGCTGCCCGAGTTCGAGACCACCGCGCGCGGCATGGCGGCGGGCGAGGCGAAGACCTTCGAGCTGAAGTTTCCGGACGATTACCACGGCGGCGACGTGGCGGGAAAGACCGCCTCGTTCACGCTGACCGTCCAGCAGGTCGAGGCGCCGCAGCTGCCTGCGCTGGATGCGCAATTCGCGCAGAGCCTGGGGGTGGGCGACGGCGACCTCGCGAAGATGCGCATCGAAGTGCGGCAGAACGTGCAGCGCGAGGTGGCCAAGCGCGTCGAGGCGCGCGTCAAGCACCAGGCGCTGGAGGCCTTGCTCGGCGCCACGCCGCTCGAGCTGCCCAAGTCGCTGGTGGCCATGGAAACGCGCGAGCTGGTCGAGCGCGCCGCCGCGGACCTGCGCGCGCGCGGCCTGAAGTTCGAGAAGCTGCCGCTCGACCCGCAGGCGTTCGAGGCGAGCGCGAAGCGGCGGGTGGCGCTCGGGCTGATTATCGCCGAGCTCGCGCGCGCGGAAAAGCTGCAGCCCAAGCCCGCCGAAGTGCGCGCGCTGATCGAGCAGGAGGCGCAGTCCTACGAGAGTCCCGCCGAGGTAGTAAAATGGTTCTACCTGCAGCCGCAACGCCTGCAGGAGATGGAAGGCATGGCGCTGGAGGCCAACGTGGTGCGCTGGGTGCTGCACAAGGCGAAGGTGGCGGACAAGGCGATGCCTTTCGACGAGCTGATGGGAAGGAACACATGAACTGGCAGGGCAACATGCCGGACGCGAACGACCTCGGGTTGATCCCGATGGTCATCGAGCAATCGGGCCGCGGCGAGCGCGCCTACGACATCTATTCGCGGCTGCTCAAGGAGCGCGTGATCTTCCTGGTGGGCCCGGTGACCGAGTCCACCGCCAACCTGATCGTGGCGCAGCTGCTGTTCCTGGAGTCGGAGAACCCGGACAAGGACATCTTCTTCTACATCAACTCGCCGGGCGGCTCGGTGTCGGCGGGGCTCGCGGTGTACGACACCATGCAGTTCATCAAGCCGGACGTCAGCACGCTGTGCGTCGGCCAGGCCGCCAGCATGGGTTCGCTGCTGCTCGCGGCCGGCGACAAGGACAAGCGCTTCATCCTGCCGAACTCGCGCGTCATGATCCACCAGCCGATGGGCGGCTACCAGGGCCAGGCCACCGACATCGAGATCCATGCCAAGGAAATCCTGTACCTGCGCCAGCGCCTGAACGAGATCCTGGCCCAGCACTCCGGAAAGTCGGTCGAGACCATCGCGCGCGACACCGAGCGCGATTTTTTCATGAGTGCCGTAGACGCGGTAAAGTACGGCATCGTGGACAAGGTGCTCACGTCGAGGGAACCCGCGTAGATGTCGGACAAGCCCGCCTCCGGCGAGAAGCTGCTGTACTGCTCGTTCTGCGGCAAGAGCCAGCACGAGGTGAGGAAGCTCATTGCCGGCCCGTCGGTGTTCATCTGCGACGAATGCATCGAGCTGTGCAACGACATCATCCGCGAGGAGACCGCCTCGGACAAGGGCGGCAAGGGCGCCAAGTCCGACCTGCCCACGCCGCATGAGATCCGCAACATCCTCGACCAGTACGTGATCGGGCAGGACCAGGCGAAGAAGATCCTCTCGGTCGCGGTGTACAACCACTACAAGCGGCTCAAGCACCTGTCCAAGAACGACGAGGTCGAGCTCGCCAAGTCGAACATCCTGCTGATCGGGCCGACGGGCTCGGGCAAGACGCTGCTCGCCCAGACCCTCGCGCGGCTGCTGAACGT
>DASTTC010000266.1:0-7219 GCA_035760345.1 Burkholderiales bacterium
GACCTCGACGTGACCATGGGCCACGTCAACGTCATCTGGCAGGGCGACGCGAACGAGCATGCGCTGCGCCTGCTCGCGCACTGCACGACGCCGACCACGCCGCTCAACGTCACCGGGCCCGCGATGACCAGCGTGCGCTGGATCGCCGGGGAGTTCGGCAAGCGCCTGGGCAAGTCCGCGCGCTGCGTCGGGCGCGAGGCGCCGAGCGCGTGGGTTGTCGACACGGCGGCGGCTCGGGCGCTGCTGGGCGCGCCGCGCGTGCCGCTGGAAGCGATGCTGGACTGGACCGCCGACTGGGTGGCGCGCGGTGGCGCGAGCCTGGGCAAAGACACGCATTTCGGCACGCGCGACGGGAAGTACTGATGGCGCTGCACTGGAGCCAGCTCCCTCCCGAGGTGCTCGCGATCCTGCGCCGCGGCACGGTGATCCCGGCGCACCCGCTCGCGCTCGATGCGCGCCGCAAGCTCGACGAACGCCGGCAACGCGCGCTCGCCCGCTACTACCTGGACGCCGGCTCGGGCGGCCTGGCGGTGGGCGTGCATGCCACGCAGTTCGCGATCCGCGAGGCGGGCCTGTACGAGCCGGTGCTGCGCATCGCGATCGAGGAGGCGACCGACTGGGCGAAACGGCCGCTGGTCATGATCGCCGGCCTTTCGGGGCGCACCGAGCAGGCCCGCAAGGAGGCCGCGCTGGCGCGCGGCCTCGGCTACTCGGCGGGCTTGCTGTCGCTCGCACCGATGCAAGGCGCCGGCCTCGACGAGCGGGTCGAGCACTGCGCGGCCGTGGCGCGCGAGATCCCGCTGGTGGGCTTCTATCTGCAAAAGGCGGTGGGCGGACCGGAGCTGCCGTTCGAATTCTGGCGGCGCTTCGCCGCGATCGACAATGTGGTGGCGATCAAGATCGCGCCGTTCAACCGCTATCGGACCCTGGATGTGCTGCGCGGCGTACTGGAGGCGCGCGCCGAGGAGCGCGTCACGCTGTACACCGGCAACGACGACCACATCGTGCTCGACCTCATCACCCCGTTCACGCTGCGACGCGACGGCCGCGATGCGACGCTGCGCATCAAGGGCGGGCTGCTGGGGCATTGGAGCGTGTGGACCAAGCGCGCCGTGGAACAGCTCGAGCGCATCCACGATGCGGTGGCGACCGGGCGCGCCGGCGCCGAGCTGATGGCGCTCGATGCGCGCATCACCGACGCCAACGGCGCCTTCTTCGACGTGGCGAACGAATTTGCGGGCTGCATCCCGGGCTGCCACGAGGTGCTGCGCCGCCAGGGGCTGCTGCAAGGGACCTGGTGCCTCAACCCGACGGAAACGCTTTCGCCGGGGCAGGTGGAAGAGATCGATCGGGTCTACGCGGCCTACCCCGAGCTGAACGACGACAGCTTCGTCGCCGCCAACCTGGAGCGCTGGCTGGGATGAGCGGCACCCGCATCCTCTATGGCGACATCCACAACCACAACGCGCACGGCTACGGCGTGGGCTCGATCGAGCGCTCGCTCGAGGTGGCGCGCACGCACCTGGATTTCTTCGCCTTCACCGGGCATTCGAGCTGGCACGACATGCCGGCGATGGAAGGCGGGCGCGAGCGGCACTGGATCGACGGCTTCAAGCGCCTGAAGGACACCTGGCCGCGCGTGCAGCAGGTGATCGCCGGGGGCAACCGCGACGGCGAGTTCTGCGCCTTGCTCGGTTTCGAGTGGCATTCGTCGCAGTGGGGCGACCAGTGCGTGGTGTTCCCGGGCGATGACCGGCCCCTCTACTACGCCGCCGATCCCGAGAGGCTGCGGCGCTTCTGCGTCGAGGAGCGCGCGCTCATGATCCCGCACCACCTCGCCTACCCGAAGGGGCGTCGCGGCGTGAACTGGGACTGCTTCACCGAGGCCTGCACGCCGGTGGTCGAGATCTACTCGGAGCACGGCAACTCCGAGGACGACCGCGGCCCCTATCCGATGTTTACTCACTCGATGGGCGGGCGCGAAACGTCGAACACCGCGCGCGCCGCGCTGGATGCGGGCCTGCGCTTCGGCTTCGTGGGATCGTCGGACGACCACGCCGGCTTTCCCGGCGCCTATGGCGAGGGGCTGATGGCGGCACTGGTGAAGGACTTCACGCGCGAGGGCATTTTCGAGGCGATCCGCGCGCGACGCACCTACGCGCTCACCGGGGATCGCATCGAGGTCGACTTCACCGTCGAGGGTGCGCCGATGGGCGCCACGATCGAGGCGGGGCAAACGGTGCAGGCGGCCTTCGCCGTGCGCGGGCGCGACGAGCTCGACGTGGTCGAGGTGATCCAGGATGGGCGCGTGGTGCATCGCGCCCATGCCGATGAACGGGCGCCGCTCTCGCCAACGGTCCAGGTGCGGCTCGAATGGGGCTGGGGCCCATGGGGTGCGCTCGCGCTCGAGCGCGTCTGCGACTGGGTGATGCAGGTCAACGTGACGGGCGGGCGCCTTAAGCGCTTTTTTCCCTGCCTGCAGTCGATGCCCTTCGACGAGCAACGCCGTCACCGCTTCGGGCGCCAGGGGGAGTCGAGCCTCGCGATCCGCTCCTACACCGCGCGCAAGAACGCCTATCGCGAGAATCCCAACCAGAGCGTGGTGCTCGAGATCGAGGGCGGCGCGGACACGGTGCTCGAACTCGCGCTCACCGAGCCCGTGGCGCAGGCGAGCGCGCACGCGTTGGGCGACCTGCAGCGCGGCTCGGCGAACCTGTTCACGGGCCCGTTTCCCAAGGAAGGCTACCAGTGGCACCGGCTCGTGCCACTCGGGGCGTCCGCGCTCGAAGGCCGCTGCACGCTCGAGGTGCCGGCGGGGCGCTCGCACGCCTATCTGCGCGCCCGGCAGAAAAATGGCCACCTGGCCTGGGCGAGCCCGGTGTTCCTGAATTACCGCTGACATGAGAATCCAGACCATCGAAGTCTTTCCCGTGCGCCTGCCGATGAAGGCGGTGCTCACCCTGCCGCGCGGGCCCTCGCGCACGCTGGAGGAGGGCAAGCGCATCGCGCTGGTGAAGATGACCGACGCTGACGGCCGCGTCGGCTGGGGCGAGGCCGGCCCGTCGCGCCGCTGGTCGGCCGAGACGCTGGAGTCCTGCGTGAGCTCGATCCGCGAGTACCTCGCGCCCGCGCTCATCGGCCATGACGTGTTCGACATCGCCGGCGCGCACGCGAAGATGAACACCGAGCTCGCCACGGGGCTCGACCCTGGCCAGCCGGTGGCCAAGGCGGCCCTCGACGTGGCGCTGCACGACCTCCTGTGCAAGCGCCTCGGCATCCCGCTGCAGTCCTGGCTGGGCGCGAAGCGCCTGGATCGGGTGAAGCTCGCGCGCCTGGTCTCCGCCGCTTCCCCCGAGGAGGCGACGAAGCTAACGCGCGAGGGACTCGCCGAAGGCTACCGGGGCTTCAAGGTGAAGGTGGGGCACCACAAGGCGATCGACGCCGAGCTGGTGCGCGCGGTGATCGAGGCGGCGCCGGGCGCGTACGTGTGGCCCGACGCCAACCAGGCCTATACCCTGGAACAAGCGATGCGCATGGCCAGGGCCTTCGAGAAGCTCGGCGTCACGCTGTTCGAGCAGCCGGTGGCGATGACCGACGTCTATGCCATGAAGAAACTGCTTTCGGCGACGTCGATGACCATCGCCCTTGACGAAGCGGCGATGGGCATTCCCTTCGTCATCGAGCTGATCCGTCGCGAAGCGGTGGAGGGGCTCGCCATCAAGGTGTCCAAGGTCGGCGGCATCCACTACGCGCGCCAGATGTGCGACCTCGCGCTGAACGCCGGATTCAAGCTCATCGGCTCCGGGCTGCAGGATGCGCCGATCGGTTTTGCCGCGTCGGTGCACCTGTTCGCCGCCTATGGCATCGAGGAACCCGTAGACTTGAACGGCCCCCAGTTCATTGCCGAGGACTATCTGAAGACGCCCTATCCCATCGAGCGCCAGGAGGCACGGGTGCCGACGGGCCCGGGACTCGGTATTGAGATCGACGAAGCCAGACTGAAGAGGTACGCGCTATGAAAAAACTTCTCGCCTTCATGCTCGCACTCGCGGCGTCCTCGGCGCTCGCACAGGGCTATCCCAACCGCGCAGTGAAGCTGCTGGTCGGCTTTCCCCCGGGCGGCTCGACCGACCTCGCCGCGCGCGCGCTCGGCGATCGGCTGTCGCAGGCGCTTGGCCAGCCGGTGGTGGTGGAGAACAAGCCCGGCGCGAGCGGCAACATCGCCGCCGACATCGTCGCGCGCTCGGCACCCGACGGCTACACGCTGTTCATGGCGGCGACGTCCTTCGCCACCTCACCCGCGTTCTTCAAGGACCTCGCCTGGGACCCGGTGAAAAGCTTCACGCCGGTCAGCCTCGTCGCCACGGTGCCGATCCTCGCGGTGACGAATCCGTCCGTGCCGGCGCGCACGCCGCAGCAGCTGATCGCCTACTCGAAGGCCAATCCCGGCAAGCTCAACCTCGCCTCGCCCGGCGCCACCACGCTCACGCGCCTCTCCGGCGAGATGTTCAAGCAGGTGGCGGGCCTGGACTGGGTGACGGTGCACTACAAGGGCGGCGCGCCCGCGGTGCAGGACATGCTGGGCGGCAGCGGCCACGTCATGTTCGCAAACATCTCCGATGTCCTCAGCCAGGTAAAGGCCGGAAAGCTCAACGCCATCGCCGTGACCACGCCCAAGCGCTCCGGCATCGTGCCCGACGTGCCGACGCTCGCCGAGTCCGGTTTCCCGACGTTTTCCTTCTCCACCTGGCAGGCGGTGGTCGGCCCGGCGGGGATGCCGCGGGAGGTGGTCGCGCGCCTGAATGGCGAGATCGCCAAGGCCATGGCGCAGGAGGACATGAAGCAACGCTTCCTGTCCTTCGGCACCGATGCCGCGACCAGCACGCCGGAGGAACTCGGCCGGTTCCTCGCCGAGGAGGTGGCCAAGATCGCCGCCATCGCGAAGAGCGTCGGCGCGACGACCAACTGAGCGCGATGCCGCGCAACGGCCGCCGTGACCCCGTCCGCAACCAGGGCCGCATCCTCAAGGCGGCCGTCGCCGAGTTCGCGCGCTACGGCCTGGGCGGGGCGCGCGTCGACCGCATCGCGGCGCGCGCCGGCGCCAACAAGCGCATGCTGTACTACTACTACGGCAACAAGGACGCCCTGTTCCTCGCCGTGCTGGAGGAAAGCTATGCGAGCATCCGCACCGCCGAGCGAGCCCTGCACCTTGCCGACGTCGACCCGCGGGAAGCCATGCGCCGGCTGGTCGAATTCACCTGGAAGTATTACCTCGAGCATCCGGAGTTCCTGACGCTCCTGGCGAGCGAGAACCTGCACCGCGGCCGGCACATCAAGCGCTCGAAGAACATCATCGCCATGCACTCGCCGTTCGTCGCCATGATCCGCGAGGTGCTGGCGCGCGGCGCACGCGCGGGCGAGTTCCGGCGCGGTGTCGACCCGGTGCAGTTGTACATCTCGATCGCGGGGCTGGGATACTTCTACCTCTCCAACCGCCACACCCTGTCCACCATCTTCGAGCGCGACCTGACGCTGCCGCGGCACAAGAACGAGCGCCTGCGCCACATGGTCGAGCTGGTGCTGGGCTACCTGAGGAAGTAGCGCCGTGCGCATCGCCCTGTGCAACGAGGTCATCGCGCCGATGCCGTTCCCGCAGCAGTGCGAGTACGCGGCGAAGCTTGGCTACGACGGGCTGGAGATCGCGCCCTACACGCTGTCGGAGGAGCCGCACCGGCTCGGCAGCGCGCAGGTCGCGGCGGCGCGCGCCGCCGCCGAGGACGCGGGCATCGTCATCACGGGCCTGCACTGGCTGCTCATCAAGCCGGGAGGCCTGTCGATCTCCACGCGCGACGACGTGGTGCGCAAGAAAACCCTGGACGTCATGTTCGCGCTGGTCGATCAATGCGCCGAGCTGGGCGGCCGGTACCTGGTGCACGGCTCGCCGCACCAGCGCCGCATCGACGCGGGCGACACGCGCGCGGCGGCGCTTGCGCGCGCGCAGGAATGTTTCGCCGCGGCCGGGGAGCGCGCGGAGAAGGCGGGCCTCATGTATTGCATCGAGCCGCTCGCCTCGGAGCAGACGCCGCTCATCAATACGCTGAAGGAAGCCGCGCTGATGGTGGAGGCGATCGGCAACCGCGCGGTGCGCAGCATGCTCGATTGCAGCTCGGCGGGGCGCATGGAATCGGCGCCGCTCGCGGCGCTGGTCGACCGGTGGCTGCCGAGCGGCATGATCGCGCACGTGCAGGTGAACGACCGCAACCGTCGCGGTCCCGGCCAGGGCGAGTTGAAGTTCGCGCCGCTGTTCGCCGCGCTCAAGCGCCATGGCTACGCCGGCGACATCGCGGTGGAACCGTTCGACTACGTGCCCGACGGGCCCGGCGCTGCAGCGCGCGCCATCGGCTACGTGCGCGGCATCCTGGAGGCGCTCGAATGACCCCGAAGCTCCCCTGTCCCCGACCCGGGCGCGTCGTGCTGGAGGGCCGTTACGCACGGCTCGAGCCCTTGGCGCTTACGCATGCGCAGGGCCTCATGGCGGCGTCGGCCGATGCGAGGAGCTTCGACTATCTGTTCGACGTGCCGCCCGGGGACCTCGAAGACCTCAGGTCGTGGATCGGGCTGAAGGCGAAGTCCGAGGATCCGCTGTTCCACGCGGTCATCGACCGCGCCAACGGCATCGCCGGCGGGCGCCAGACCTTCATGCGCATCACGCCCGAGCATGGCGTGATCGAGATCGGCAACATCCTGTGGGGACCGCCGATCGCGCGCACGCGCGTCGCCACCGAGGCGCTGTACCTCGCGGCAAAGCACGTGTTCGAAGATCTCGGCTACCGGCGCTTCGAGTGGAAGTGCAACGACCTGAACGAGCCCTCCAAGCGCGCCGCGCGCCGCTTCGGCTTTGCTTTCGAGGGCGTGTTCCGGCAGCACATGTGGGCCAAGGGCGTGAACCGCGACACCGCCTGGTTCGCGATGCTCGACCGGGACTGGCCGGCGATCCGCGCCGCCTACCAGCGCTGGCTCGAGCCGTCGAACTTCGACGCAGCCGGCCGCCAGCGCTCGGCGCTGCAAGTCCCTACTTCAGCGGCTTGATCCTCGAGTTGTAGGCGTTGGTGAACGCCTCATCGACGTTCACCGGCCGGTCGGGCTTGTTCTGCGCAAAGGTGATGTCGATGGTTTTCTGCATCAGGTCGCGCTCGATCCAGCCGATGCCGTGCTTCCT
>DASTTC010000267.1:0-2018 GCA_035760345.1 Burkholderiales bacterium
TGCACCAACTGCGGCATGGCGCCGATGCGGCGCGACATCGCGCGCTCGAAGCTGAAAGCGCTCGCCGCCGGCGCGGCCATCGCGAGAAAGCGCTACCGCTGACGCCGCTGCCTCTGCCTGACGGAATCCGTTCGCGCCGGGTCAGCGGCGTAAACGGGCTCGACCTGCATGTGCTCGAAGCCGGCGAGGCGTCCGGCGCCCGACCGGCTCTGCTCCTGCTGCACGGTTTCCCGGAACTGGCCTACAGCTGGCGCAAGGTCATGCTGCCGCTCGCGCAGGCCGGCTACCGCGTGCTGGCGCCCGACCAGCGCGGCTACGGGCGGACCACGGGCTGGGACGGGCGCTACGACGGGGACCTCGGGTCCTTCCGGCTGACCCTCCTCGTGCGCGACGCGGTGCAGCTGCTGCAGAACCTGGGCATCGACGCCGTCGACGCCGTGATCGGCCATGACTTCGGCTCGCCGGTCGCGGCCTGGTGCGCGCTGCTGCATCCGGAGATTTTCAGGTCGGTGGCGCTGTTGAGCGCGCCCTTCGCGGGTCCGCCCGCCACCGCGGTGCCGCCGCCGGACCCGGTGCACGCAGCGCTCGCGGCGCTGGCGCGACCCAGAAAACATTACCAGTGGTACTACTCGACGCGCGCAGCCGAGCGCGACATGCTGCGCTGCCCGCAGGGCCTGCACGCCTTCCTGCGCGCCTACTTCCATGTCAAGAGCGCGGACTGGAAGCAGAACCGGCCGCACGAGCTTGCGTCGTGGAGCGCGACGGAGCTCGCGAAAATGCCGACGTACTACATCATGGAACAGGGCGAGGACATGGCGCAGACCGTCGCGCCGCACCTGCCGGACGCGGCGAGCATCGCGGCCTGCGCCTGGCTGCCGGAGGACGAACTGCGCGTTTACAGTTCGGAGTTCGGGCGCACGGGCCTGCAAGCCGCGCTGCAGTGGTACCGCTGCCGCACCACCGGGCGCTTCAACGATGACCTTGCCGCGCACGCCGGAGAGCGCATCGAGGTGCCCGCCTGCTTCATTGCCGGCGCGAGCGACTGGGGTCCGTTCCAGATCCCGGGTGCCCTGAAGACGATGCGCACCGCGGTGTTCGCCGACGACCGCGGCTGCCACTTCATCGAAGGCGCCGGCCACTGGGTGCAGCAGGAGCAGCCGGCGCAAGTGGCGCAGCGGCTGCTGGAGTTCCTGCCGCGCAGTCAGTCCGCGTAGCCCGGCAGCTCGCGGTCCAGCACCCGCATCATCGCCTCGAAGTACAGGCGCTCGCGCTCGGCGCGCGAGTGGCGGTCGTTCTCCGGTGGCGCCTGCACCTGCGCCACGACCTTGTCGGAGAGGATCTCGAGGGGCTTGCCGGTGCTCATGGCGAGCACCTGTGCGCGGCAGACGCGTTCCAGCTTGTACAGGCGCCGGTAGGCCTGGGCGACCGTGTTGCCCACCACCAGCACGCCGTGGTTCTTCATGAACAGCACGTGTTTGTCGCCGATCAGCCGCGCGAGGCGCTCGCCTTCCTCGAGGAAGTCGGCGGTGCCGAGGTAGGTGTCGTCGTAGGCCACATGGCCGTGAAAGAAGGCGGCGGTCTGACTCGCCGGCAGCAGCCGGTTCTCCTTCAGCATGTTGAGCGCCACTGCCCAGGTCTGGTGCGTATGCATCACCACGCGCGCCCCGGTGATGCGATGGATCGGCGCATGGATGCATTGCGCGGAAAGTTCCACCACGCCTTCGCCTTCGAGCGTCGCGCCCGACTCGTCGAACACGATCAAGTCGCTCGCGCGCGCCTCCGACCAGTGCAGGCCGAACGGCAGGATGAGGTAGCGGTCGTTCGCGCCGGGCACGCTGACCGTGAAATGGTTGTCGATCCCCTCCTCCAGGTCGTCGAGCACGGCGAGGCGGTGCGCGGCGGCGAGGTGCGCCTTGGCCTCCCGGACGGGGTCGGCGGCGCGCTTTGCGGTCAGCGAATGGACGGACATGGCCACAGTATATATTGGCGCGAATGGCGCACCACGAGTCGATCAAGGT
>DASTTC010000268.1:0-4956 GCA_035760345.1 Burkholderiales bacterium
CCGAACAGCATGCGGTTATTCTCCTTGTAGAAGAGCGGATTGTCGACACCGGCATAGCCCGAGGCCATGCTGCGCTTCATCACGATCGAGGTCTTCGCCTTCCACACCTCCAGCACCGGCATGCCGGCGATCGGGCTCGCCGGATCGTCCTGCGCGCTCGGGTTCACGATGTCGTTCGCGCCGATCACCATGGCGACGTCGGTGCGCGGGAAGTCCTCGTTCAGCTCGTCCATCTCCAGCACGATGTCGTAGGGCACCTTGGCCTCGGCGAGCAGCACGTTCATGTGGCCCGGCATGCGGCCCGCGACCGGGTGGATGCCAAAGCGCACGTTGATGCCGTTGTCGCGCAGCAGCTTCGTGATCTCGTACACCGTGTGCTGCGCCTGCGCCACCGCCATGCCGTAGCCCGGCACGATGATCACGTGCTTCGCCTCGCGCAGCAGCTCCGCGGTGTCCGCCGCCTGGATCGCGACGACCTCGCCCGCAGGTGCCGCACCGGAGGCGGCGGGTTTGCCGCCTTCGGTCCCAAATCCGCCCGCGATCACCGAAATGAAGTTCCGGTTCATTGCCCGGCACATGATGTACGAAAGGATGGCGCCGCTCGAGCCGACCAGCGCGCCGGTGACGATGAGCAGGTCGTTCGACAGCATGAAACCGGTGGCCGCCGCCGCCCAGCCGGAATAGCTGTTCAGCATCGAGATCACCACCGGCATGTCGGCGCCGCCGATCGCCATCACCATGTGGATGCCGAAGAGCAGCGCGATCGCCGTCATCACGGCCAGCGGCAGCATGCCGTCGGCGATCGAAGGCGCCTGGATGAACCGCCAGCCGAACCAGAGCACGACCAGCAGGCCGGCGAGGTTCAGCCAGTGGCGCCCGGGGAGCAGCATCGGCTTGCCGCTGATCCTGGCCGAGAGCTTGCCGAAGGCGATCACCGACCCGGAGAACGTCACGGCGCCGATGAGCACTCCCAGGTAGATCTCCACATCGTGAATCGTCTTCTCGGCGCCCTCGTAATGCGATGACGCCGCCGGATCGATGTAGTTGGCGAAGCCGACGAGCACGGCCGCAAGGCCCACCAGGCTGTGCATGATCGCCACCAGCTCGGGCATTTGCGTCATCTTGACGATGCGCGCCACGGTCAGCCCGATGCTGGCGCCGAACAGCAGCGCGACGATGATCCAGGGATAGCCCGCCGCGGTAACGTTGGGGCCGGCGACCGTCGCAACGACCGCGATGATCATGCCGACGATGCCGTAGCCGACGCCGCGCCGGGACGTCTCGGGATGCGAAAGCCCCCCGAGGCTCAGGATGAAGAGGATGGCCGCGCCGAGGTAGGAGATGGTGACCAGCGTTGCTGACATTGCCCGCCCCTATTTCCGGAACATCTGCAGCATGCGCCGCGTCACCGCGAAGCCGCCGAACATGTTGATCGCGACGAGGCCGATCGACACGATCGCCAGGCCCACGATCCAGCCTTCGGGCCGTCCGGCGACTTCGCCGACGGGCGGGGCGATCTGCACCAGGGCGCCCACTGCGATGATGCTGCTGATCGCGTTGGTCACGCTCATCAGCGGCGTGTGCAGCGCCGGGGTGACGTTCCACACCACCATGTAGCCGACGAAGCAGGCGAGCACGAATACCGTGAAGTGCTGGACGAACGCGGGCGGCGCGTAGGCGCCGATGAACCAGAACAGTACCGCGCCCAGCGCGAACAGGACCGCAATCGAGCGTGCGGCGGCCGGCGCGCCGGCGCCATGGCCTTTCGCCGTGGGCGCGGCAGGCTTCACCGCGGGCTTCGCTGCCGGCGTCGGCAGCTTGAGCGGCGGCGGCGGCCAGGTGATGCTGCCCTCCTTTACCACCGTCAGGCCACGAATGGCATCGTCTTCCATGTTGACGTCGATGGCGCCATCCTTCCCCTTACACAGCTCCTCGGCCAGGCGGAACAAATTCGTCGCATACAGCGTCGAGGACTGCTTTGCGAGCCGGCTGGGCAGGTCGGTGTAACCGATGATCGTCACGCCGTGCTTCACCACGGCCTTGCCCGGCTCGGTCAGCTCGCAGTTGCCGCCTTGCTCCGCGGCCATGTCGACGATGACGCTGCCCGGCTTCATGGTCTTCACCATGTCGGCCGTGATCAGCCGCGGCGCCGCTTTGCCCGGAATCAGCGCAGTGGTGATGATGATGTCCACTTCGCGCGCCTGCTTCGCGTACATCTCGCGTTGGGCCTTCTGGAAACCCTCGCTCATCACTTTGGCGTAGCCGCCGCCGCCCGAGCCCTCTTCCTGGTAGTCCACTTTCACGAACTCGCCGCCCAGCGACACCACCTGGTCGGCGACCTCGGCACGGGTGTCGTTGGCGCGCACGATGGCGCCGAGGCCCACTGCGGTACCGATCGCCGAGAGGCCGGCCACGCCGGCGCCGGCGATGAACACCTTGGCCGGGGGAATCTTGCCGGCGGCGGTCACCTGGCCGTTGAAGAAGCGGCCGAAGGCGTTGGCGGCCTCGATGATGGCGCGGTAGCCGGAGATGCTGGCCATGGAGGTCAGCGCGTCCATCTTCTGCGCGCGGCTGATCATGCGCGGCAGCGCGTCGATCGCCAGCACCGTGACCTTGCGCGCGGCAAGGCTTTGCATCAGGTCCGGGTTCTGCGCCGGCCAGAGGAACGAGATCAGCGTCTGGCCCTCGTGCATCAGCCCGACTTCCTCGGCGGTGGGCCCCCGCACTTTGAACACGATGTCGGCGGTGCGCCAGAGCGCGGCGGCATCGGCGACGATCTCAGCGCCCGCGGCGCGGTAGGCGTCGTCGCTGAAGTTCGCCGCCTCGCCCGCGCCGGATTGCACCGCCACCTTGAAGCCGAGCTTGACGAGCTTCTCGACCACGTCCGGCACGCTGGCAACGCGCTTTTCTCCCGCGGCGATCTCCCGCGGCACGCCTATGGCCTGCGACATGTCATTCCCCGAGGATGAATGGGCCGATCATACCTCTGCGCGCGCCGCGCGCATCCAGGTGAAGCGCCGTTCCGCCAGCTCGAACGCGCCTTGCACCAGGAGCGCCAACGCCGCCGCCGGCACCGCGCCCGCGAGCAACATCGCGGAATCGTTCAGCGCGAGCCCGGAGACGATGCGCTCGCCGTAGCCGCCGGCGCCGACGAACGCCGCAATGGTGGCGGTGCCGACGTTGATCACCGCGGAGGTTTGCACGCCGGCGAGGATCGTGGGCAGCGCGAGCGGCAGCTCGACCAGGCGCAGGCTCGCCCCCGGCGAAAGCCCGAGCGCGCTGGCCGCCTGGCGCATGCCTGCCGCCACGCCGCTGAAGCCGGCGTGCGTGTTGCGCACGATGGGCAGCAGCGCGTAGAGAAACAGCGCGACCAGCGCCGGCGCGGTGCCGATGGCGCCCATCAGGGCGATGAGGAAGGCGAACAAGGCGAGCGCGGGGATCGTCTGTATCACGCCCACCGCGCCCAGGATGGGCTGCGCGAGGCGCGGCAGCTTCGCCGCCGCGATACCGAGCGGCACGCCCACCGCGATGCTCGCGGCGAGCGAGACGAAGACCAGCACCAGGTGCTGGCGCGTCAGGCGCCCGAAGTCCGGGCCGAACAGGAGCGTGAAGAAGCTGCGCCCCGGCGTGCGCCCCGGCGCGGCACCCTCGAGCAGGCCGGCCGCCTGGGCGAAGCTGCGCCCCTCGAGCTCGGCGGCGGCGTTCATGCGGCGCATCAGCGCCTCGTCGATGCGCCCTTCGAGCGCGCGCAGGGCGCGCCAGGCGTCCGGGAAACGGCGCGGCAGGTCGATGCGGTGCAGCAGCACCGCGTCGTAGGCGGGAAAGAACTTGCGGTCGTCCTCGAGCACCGCGATGTCGTAGCGCGCGATCTTCGCGTCGGTCGAGTACAGGTCGATCGCATCCAGATCGCCCGCGGCGAGGGCCTCGTAGGCGAGGCCGTGGTCGAGGCCGCGCGGGCGCTGCGGCAAGCGGTAGGCGGCCTTCACTCCCGGCCAGCCGTCGCGCCGCGCGAGAAATTCGTGCCCGAAGCCCAGGCGCAGGTCGCGGTGGCGCGCGAGATCCGAGATACGCGACAGCTTGCGCTCGGCCGCAAGCTCGCCGCGCACGCCGATCGCGTAGCTGTTGTCGAATCCGAACGGCACCGACGCCGCCAGGCCGAGCGGCGCGAGCTGAGCGTTCAACGCCTCGAGGTTGGCCCGCGCATCGCCCCGCAGGATTTCGCGCGCGATGGTGCCGGTGTACTCGGGGTACAGGTCGATCGCCCCCGTGCGCAGCGCCTCGTACAGGATCGCCGTGCCGCCCATGCCGGGACGCACGCGCACCTCGGTCCCCGCGCCGCGCGCGGTGCGCGCGACGAGCTCGGCCAGGATGTAGGACTCGGTGAAGCGCTTGGAGCCGACCGTCAGCGGCTCGGCCTGCGCGGCCGCGCAGAAGAGCGCGAATAGCAGCGCCGCCCGCCTCATGCCGCGCGCTCGAGCGCGCCGGCCCCGCCGTCGAGGAACTGCAGCTGCGCCAGGTTCGCGTACAGACCGCCCTGGCGCATGAGCTCGGCGTGCGTGCCCTGCGCGACGAGCGCGCCGCGGTCGATCACCACGATGCGCTCGGCGTGCTGCACGGTGGCGAGCCGGTGCGCGATGACCAGCGTGGTGCGCCCCTGCTCGAGCCGCTCCAGCGCCTGCTGCACCATGCGCTCGCTCTCGGCGTCGAGCGAGCTGGTTGCTTCATCGAGCAGCAGCAGCGGCCGGTCGGCGAGCAGCGCACGCGCGATGGACAGGCGCTGGCGCTGGCCGCCCGAGAGCGTCACGCCTCGCTCGCCCAGCGACGTGTCGTAGCCTTGCGGCAGGCGGGCGATGAATTCCGCGGCGAAGGCTTCGGCGCAGGCGCGCTCCACCTCGGCGCGGCTTGCTTCGGGTCGGCCGTAGCGCACGTTGTCGAAAACGCTCGCCGCGAAGATCA
>DASTTC010000269.1:0-2508 GCA_035760345.1 Burkholderiales bacterium
TCCCGGTGATTGCTGCCGGCGGGATCGCGGACAAGAAGGGCGTCGCCGCGGCCCTCGCGCTCGGCGCCACCGCCGCGCAAGTCGGCACCGCCTACCTCCTGTGCCCCGAGGCGACGACAAGCAAGGTTCACCGCGCCGCACTGAAGAGCGACGCCAACCGCGTCACCGCGCTCACCAACGTCTTCACCGGCCGCCCGGCGCGCGGCATCGTCAATCGCATCATGCGCGAGCTGGGACCCTTGAGCGAGAAACCGCCCGCCTTCCCCCTCGCCACTGCAGCTATCGCCCCGTTGCGCGCGAAAGCGGAAAGCCAGGGCAGCGGCGACTTCTCGCCGCTCTGGTCGGGACAGAACGCGAGCGGCTGCCGCGAGATCCTGGCCGCTGAGCTCACGAGGACGCTGGCATGAAAGCCACCGCGCATCCGCAGGTCGAGAACGAGCGCGTCATCGTCACCGAGTGGCGCTTCGCGCCCGGCGCGGAGACGGGCCACCACGTGCACGCGCACGACTACGTGATCGTCCCGTTGCTCACCGGCACCTTGCGGATCGTCGACGCCCAGGGCACGCGCGACGTGCCGCTGCAGGCCGGCGTGTCCTACGCGCGCCCCAAGGGCGTGGCGCACAACGTGATCAACGCCAACGCCTTCGAATACCGCTTCGTGGAGATCGAGCTCAAGTAGCGATCGTGCGCATCCGCCCCTTCCGCAAGGACGACGAGGACGCGGTGGTCACGCTGTGGAACGAATGCGGCCTCACCCGCGCCTGGAACGACCCGCGCAAGGACATCGCGCGCAAGCTCACGGTGCAGCCGGAACTCTTCCTCGTCGCAGAGGAAGGAGGCCAGCTCGTCGCGACGCTGATGGCGGGCTATGAGGGCCACCGCGGATGGGTCAACTACCTCGCCGTCTCGCCACCCCACCGGCGCCGCGGGTACGCCCGCGTGCTGATGCGGGAAGCCGAGACGCGCCTTGTCGCCATCGGCTGCCCGAAACTGAACGTCCAGGTGCGAAGCGCGAATGCCGAGGCGCTCGATTTCTACCGCGCCCTCGGCTACCTGCGGGACGAAGCAGTCAGTCTGGGCAAGCGCCTCATTCCGGACCCTCCGACGGCGAAATAGCGTGCCGCTCCTGCGCTCGCTTCTGGCTTGGCTGGTCATCCTCGGCCTCGCGATCACCAACGGCGTCCTGCGCGAGGAGATCCTGATCCCCGCGCTGGGCAAGCCCGGCGGACTCATTCTGAGCGGGGTGCTGCTGTGCATGCTGATAGTGCTCGTCGCGTACGGCCTCCTTCGCTTCACGCGACACCTCACTGCATCGAAAAGCCTCCTGATCGGCGTTCTCTGGTTGAGCCTCACGCTGGCGTTCGAGTTCAGCTTCGGGCGCTACGTTCAGCACAAGTCGTGGGCCGAGCTCCTGGACGCTTACGCGTTCAAGGAGGGTAATATCTGGCCCGTCGTCCTGGTGGTCACGCTTCTGGCGCCGTACCTTGCGTTCCGGCTCCGGGCGGCATTCGCCAGGCGCCTCATCCCCGACCCGGAAACCTGACCATGGCGGAAATCCTCTCCCTCGCCGCGCTGCGCACGCTGTACCGCGAACCCGGCGAGCGCGCGGTGAAAAAGCAGCTCGACCGGCTCGACGCCCACTGCCGTCGCTTCGTCTCGCTCTCGCCCTTCCTCGTCCTCGCCAGCACCGACGCCAAGGATCGCGTCGACGCCTCGCCGCGCGGCGGCGACCCCGGTTTCGTCAAAGCCCCCGACGAGCGCACGCTGCTGATCCCCGACTCGCCGGGCAACAACCGCCTGGACTCCCTGCAAAACCTGCTCGACCGCCCCGGCGTCGGCCTGTTCTTCATGATCCCGGGTGTGGACGAGACGCTGCGCGTGAACGGCACTGCCGCGCTGCGTACGGACGAGGCGCTGCTCGAGCTGTGCGCGAACGAGCGTCGCCGGCCGACGCTGGTCATCGCCGTCACGGTCGAGGAGGCCTACCTGCACTGCGCCAAGGCGCTGATGCGTTCGAAGCTCTGGGATGCGTCGGCAAAGCAGACGCGCACCGTGCTCCCATCGATGAACCAGATGCTGAAGGACCAGATCGGCCTGGAAGGCGAGCCCGAGAGCGACGCCGCGATGCGCGAGCGCTACCGGCAGGACCTCTAGCGCCCGATTCCGGCGAGCCCCCGGTCGAGGAGCTCGCGCGACTGCTCCAGCACCGCCGCGCGCCACTTCGGATCGGAAGGAAAGAAGCACTCGCAGAACTCCTGGTGCACCGTCGCCGCGAGCGCCGGATCGCGCTTGCCGCGATAGCGCAGCCAGCGCCCCGCCATGTTGGCGCGCTGCACCTCCTCGCGCTTCAGCGTGCCGAACTCCACCACCACCGAAGTCACCTCCGCCTTCGGCAGCATCTGGGCAAACGCGTCGATCAGCACGCCCTGGTAGTCGGCAAGCGCCTTGTGCGTGACGCCGGCGAGGTTCACCGCGCGCTCGCCCCACCAGGCCCGCGCGCGCTCGCGC
>DASTTC010000270.1:0-4708 GCA_035760345.1 Burkholderiales bacterium
GACTGGAACACCGCCTGGTTGCGCGAGAGCAGCGCGAGGCGCGCGTTGAGCAGGCGCAGGCGCAGGTTCTCGCGCAGGAAGTAGGCCTGCGCGGGTTGCAGCAGCGGCGGCTCGGGCGCGTCGACGCGACGCACCACCACCAGCTCCTTCAGCTCGTGCCACAGGCTGGCGCCGAAGCGCGCCAGCGCCCCCGCGTCCGCCGCCGGCGCCGCGGCCTCGGGCGCGGCGCGCTGCAGGCGGCCGTCGAGCGCGAGCGGCAGATCGTCGATCACGGCGAGGATCGCATCGAGCTGCCGGCTCATGCCGGTGAGGTCGGCGGCGGGCAGCGCGTTCAGGCGCTCGATGTCGCGCGCGAGCGCGCGGCGTACCGGCTGAAACTGCGGCCGGTCGGCGAGCGACAGCCGGCCCTCGGCGAGCTGCAACGCGAGCAGCGCCGAGCGCACGTTGCCCGCGAGCTGCAGCTGCTGCTGCGCGATGGCGAGTACCTGCTCGATCTCGGCCAGCTGCCATTCGTCGCGGTTGCGCGAGAGTTCCTCGTACAGCGCTTCCAGCGCCACCTGCTGGCTCTGCGCGTCGGACACGCGCGCCTCCAGCACGCCAAGCTTGGTTTGCACGTCGCGCGCGGTCTCCTGCGCCGCGCCCGCAGACGCGCGCGCATCGCGTGCATCCTCCTCGATGGCGCGCAGGCGCCGCGCCAGCTCTTCCTGCGTGGCGGCGAGGCGCACGCGCGAGTCGTAATACACCCAGCCCGACGCACCGAGCGCCGCCGCCACCAGCACCAGCGCCAGCACCAACGCACCGTTGCCGGCGGCGCGTCGGGGTTTCTCCGGCGCGGGCGCGCCCTCGGCCGGTGCTGCGGGCTCGTTCGTCTCCATCCGGCTGTTTTACTTCGCGCCGCCGAAGTATGCAACCATGCCGCGGAGCATCTCGGCATCGCCCGGCCCCGCGAGCACCGGCGCTTCGAGGCCGAGCTCGCGGGCGCGCCGCACGATGCGCTCGTGCGGCACGAACAGCGGCAGGGCGCGCAGGCGCTCGCGCCCGGCGAGCGCCACCAGATTCTCCAGCGCTTCGCCCGAAGTGACGCAAGCGCCGTGCAGTTCGCCGGCGGGCGGCGCCGCCTGCGGGCGGATGCGCCGATAACATTCCGCGTACTCCACCTGCGCGCCGCGTTCGGCCAGCGCCTGCCCCAGAAACTCCCGCCCGCCCGCGCCGCGCACCATGAGCACGCGCTGGCCGCGGACCTGCTGCAGTTCGGCGAGCGCGAGCAGCGCTTCGCTGTCCGCGCGCTCGGCCGGCGCGATGACGCCGCGCACGCCGAGCGCCTCCAGCGCGCGGCGCGTGCCCTCGCCGACGGCGGCGATGCGCGCGGGCCAGGGCGCCGCGTGCAGCACGAAGGCTTTGCGCACCGCGCTCGGGCTGACGAACACCGCGAGATCGAATTGCGCAGCCCGCGCGAGGAGCGCCCGCACGGCGGCCGGGTTCTCCGGGTCATGGATCTCGATCGCGGGATACGGCACGGGCTCGCCGCCCGCGCCGGCGATGAGCGCGGCGAGGCCCTGCGCGAGTTCGCGCGGGCGGGTCACCAGGATGCGCCGGCCGGCGAGCGCCATCGCTAGGCGAGCGCGGCGAGGATCTGGTCCGCGCCCTGCGCGCGCAGCCGCCCGGCGGCTTCGACGCCCAGCGCCTCCGGCGACGAAGCCAATCCCGAGCAGTCGGCGCGCACGGTGCGCGTGCCCTGCGGCGCCGCGACCAGCGCGCGCAGGCGCAGGCGCTCGCCGTCCTGCTCGGCGTAGGCGCCCAGCGGAATCGTGCAGCTGCCGCCGAGGGCGAAGCTCACCGCGCGCTCGGCGCGCACGCAGGCCGAGCTCGGCGGGTGCGCGAGCGGCGCGACGCGCGCCACGACGTCCTCGCGCGCGGCAAGGCACTCGATGCCGAGCGCCGCCTGGCCCGGCGCGGGCAGGCTTTCCTCGACCGACAGGTAGGCCCGGATGCGCGACGCGAGCCCGAGGCGCTTCAAGCCCGCGGCCGCCAGCACGATGGCCTCGTACTCGCGGCGCTCGAGCTTGGCGATGCGCGTCTCGACGTTGCCGCGCAGCGTGAGGATCGCGAGATCCGGCCGGCGCGCGGCGATCTGGGCGGCGCGGCGCAGGCTCGAGGTGCCCATGCGCGCGCCCGCCGGCAGCTCGGCGAGACCCGCGTAGTGGTTGCTCAACAGCGCGTCTCGTGGATCCTCGCGCTCGAGGATGGCGGCCAGGCGAAAGCCCTCCGGCAGCGCGGCCGGCACGTCCTTCATGGAATGCACCGCGAGGTCGGCGCGCCCCTCGGCCATCGCCTGCTCCAGTTCCTTCACGAACAGGCCTTTGCCGCCGACCTTGTCCAGGCGCTCCTCCAGCAGCTCGTCGCCGCGCGTGGACAGCGCGAGCAGCACCACTTCCAGCCCCGGGTGCAGCGCTTCGAGTCGCGCCTTGACGTGCTCGGCCTGCCACAGTGCGAGGCGGCTGCGGCGCGTGGCGATGGTGAGCCGCGCGGCCACGCTAGGCCTCCTTCGCCAGCAGGCGCACTTCCGCCCACTGCCGCCGGCTCACCGGCAGGCGCTCCGCCACCCCGTCCAGCACCACATTCCAGTGCGGCTCGTCCTCGCCGCCGAGCGCGCGCTCGAAGCCGCGCACCGCGTCGCGCGCCACCAGGCAATTGCGGTGCACGCGCACGAACACCCGCGCGAACTCGCGCTCCAGCGCCACCAGCGACTCCTCGATCAGGTGCTCGCCGGCGCGCGTGCGCAGGGTCACGTATTTCATTTCGGCGCGCAGGTAGACGATGTCGCGCACCGGCACCAGCACGATGCGGTGGCGCTCGGCCACCGACAGGTACTCGCGCGCCTGCGTGGCGGCCTGCGCCAGGCGCTCGGGCGCCGGCGAGCCTTCGCTGCCCGCCTTCTTCAGCGCCGCGGCGAGGCGCTCGGCGCGCACCGGCTTCATCAGGTAATCGAGCGCGTTGAGCTCGAAGGCTTCCACTGCGTGGCGATCGTGCGCGGTGACGAACACCACCCCGGGCGGCGATTCCAGCCCCGCGAGGTGCCGCGCCACTTCCAGCCCGCGCATGCCGGGCATCTCGATGTCCAGGAGCAGCACCTGCGCGCCGCTCGCGGGCAGGCGCTCGAGGGTCTCGAGCCCGTTCGCCGCCTCGCCCGCCAGCTCGGTCGGCACCTCGGCCGCAAGGTCGGCGAGCAGCTCCTTCAGGCGCTCGCGCGCGGGGGCTTCGTCATCGGCGATGAACACGCGCAGCACGCCGTCAGCCCTGCGCCGTGCGCGACGTACGATAGGGCATCTCGATCTCCACCACGTGGCGATCGCCCGCCACGCGCCGCTCGATGCGCGCCTCCGCGTCGAAGAACAATTGCAGCCGCTCGCGGATGTTCTCCAGCGCCATGCGATTGCCCGCGCGCTGCGCATGCTCCTCGATGTACGGATTGTCGATGCGCGCCAGCACGCGCGCGCCGCGGCGCTCGATGGTCACGCCGATGCGGCCCTCGCCCGTGCCCGGCTCGACGCCGTGGTACACGGCATTCTCCAGGATCGGCTGCAGCACCATCGGCGGCATCAGCGCGTCGCGCGGCGCGTCCTGCAGCGTCCAGTCCACCTTGAGCCGGTCCCCGAGGCGCAGCTGCTCGAGGCGCGCATAGCGCTCGAGCAGCGCGATCTCGTCGGCGAGCGGCACGAACTGCCGGGTGTCCTGCATCAGCGCGCGGAACAGGTCCGCCAGGTCCTCCAGCGCGCGCTCGGCGCGCCGCGGGTCGCGGCGGATGAGCGACAGCACCGCGTTCAGGCTGTTGAACAGGAAGTGCGGCCGGATGCGCGACTGCAGCGCCTGCAGGCGCGCTTCGGCGAGCGCCGGCGAATAGGCGCGCGTCAGCAGCCGCAGGTAGGCGAGCAGCAGCAGCGCCGCGATCGCGGCGAGCGCCAGCGTGCGCAACAAGCCGGCGGCCGCGTCGCCCGTGAGTGCCGCGGTCGCCGCGTGCAGCGCGCCGCTCACCGCCAGCGCGATCGCCACCACCGCGGCGCCGCCCTGCCAGTAGCGCAGGTGCGCCAGCGCCGGCGACAGCGCGTACAGCACCGCGAGGGCGAGGGCGAGCGACGGCTCGAGCTTTGCCGCGACCAGCACGAAACGCTCGAGCGCCGCGCTCCAACCCGGCGCGGCGGCCAGCACCGCGGCGAACGCGAGCGCATTGACGCCGAGCAGGATGCGCGCGACGACGCCCAGGTTGCGAAAGTCCGGCAGGGCATCCGCGGTAAAGTTTTGCTTTATACTCATTGGCATAGCGCGGCGCGCCGCGATCTCCAGTATGCCCCATGGCCCCTCCTCGCACCAAGCGCAGCGCGCGCGCTAAGCGCGCCGCAGGCAAGCCCTCGAAGCCCTGGTCGGCGCGTTTCGCCGAGCCCGTGGACGACCTGGTGCAGCGCTACACCGCCTCGGTCGGCTTCGACCGACGGCTCGCCCTGCACGATATCAAGGCTTCGCTCGCCCACGCGCGCATGCTCGCCGCCTGCGGCGTGATCTCGCGCGCCAGCCGCGCCGAGATCGAACGCGGCCTGGCTCGAATCGCGAAGGAGGTCGAGGCGGGCGAGTTCGCCTGGTCGCTCGAGGCCGAGGACGTGCACCTCAATATCGAGCGGCGCCTGATCGCGCTGGTGGGCGAGGCGGGCAAGCG
>DASTTC010000271.1:0-4766 GCA_035760345.1 Burkholderiales bacterium
GCGGGCGGCCTGGATCTTCCCGGGGCTCTTCGTGGTTCTCTGGAGCACTGGATTCATCGGTGCGAAGTTAGGACTTCCTTACGCGGAACCCATTACTTTTCTGGAGATCCGGTTCCTGGCTGTCCTGGTCCTGCTGCTCCCGTTGTGCTGGATCATGCGTGCCCCTTGGCCAGGCACTCGAGCCGAGTTTCTCCATATTGCGTTCGCCGGAACCCTGATCCAGGGCGGTTATCTCGGCGGGGTGTTCCTGTCCTTGTCCCTCGGCATGCCGGCAGGCGTCTCGGCGCTCATCACGGCGCTGCAGCCGATCCTTGCGGCGGTCCTGAGCGGATGGCTGCTGAGCGAACGAACCAACGCGCGCCAGTGGGCCGGGCTCGTTCTGGGAATCGCCGGCGTGGCGCTCGTGGTGCGGGAGAAGTGGGTTTTCGAGGGCGTCGGCCTCGCCGCCACCGCGCTGTCGGTGCTGGCGCTGGTTAGCATCAGCCTGGGCGCCATATGGCAGAAGCGCCACTGCGCGCGTGTCGACCTGCGTACCGGCGCCGCGATCCAGTTCGCCGCTGCCGCGCTTGTGCTCGCGCCCTTTGCCTTGTTGTTCGAGACGCGGCAGGTCACCTGGAGCCTGGAACTGGTCGCCGCCATCACCTGGCTCGTGTTCGCGCTGTCCCTGGGTGCGGTGTTCCTGCTGTTCTGGCTCATCCGCCATGGCGCGGCGACCAAGGTGGCGAGCCTGATGTACCTGGTGCCGCCGTGCACGGCGTTGGTGGCCTGGCCGCTGTTCGGCGAGACCTACACTGCGTTCTCCGCCGCGGGCATGGCCCTCGCCATGATCGCGGTGTGGATGGTGAGCAAAGGATGAGCACGAACCTCGACTACAAGCCCGACGATCCCGCGTTCCTCGCCGACCCGTTTCCCCTTTACCGCCGGATGCAGGACGAGGACCCCTGTCACTGGAGCCCGCGCCTCAAGGCCTGGGTGCTCACCCGCTATGAAGACGTGCGGCACGTTTGCCTCGACAAGGAAATCTCCTCGGACCGGCTGCGCCCGTTCTTTGCGGCGATGCCGCCGCCCGAAGCGCAGCGCATTGCCGACATCGTGCGCTATCTCTCCTTGTGGATGGTGTTCCGCGACCCGCCCGAGCACACGCGCCTGCGGCGGCTGACCAGCAAGGTGTTCCACGTCAAGTCGATGCACGCGATGCGCCCGCGGATCGAGTCGCTGATGCACTGGCTGTTCGAGCGCATCGGCGATCGCGCGGCGTTCGATTTCATCGGCGAGTTCGCCGGGCCCTTGCCGGCGCTGGTGATCATGGACATGCTGGGCGTGCCGCGACAGGAGCTTGCGCGCGTAAAGCGGCTCTCGGACGACATGGCGCTGTTCATCGGCAGCTCGCGCATGTCGCCGCAGAAGTACGGCATCGCCGAGGCGGCGACGCACGAGATGGCGGAATACTTCCGCGGCATGATCGCGGCGCGGCGCGCGGGGCCGCAGGCCGACCTGCTGTCCGAGCTCGTGCATCTGGAGGACGGCGGCGACCGGCTGACCGAGGACGAGCTGGTCGCGACTTGCATCCTGCTGCTGTTCGCCGGACACGAGACCACCACCAACCACATCGCCAACGGGCTGCTCGCGCTGCTGCGCTTTCCCGTCGAGATGGCCAAGCTGCGCGACGACCCGTCGCTCGCGCCCGCCGCGGTCGAGGAGTTGCTGCGCTATGACGGGCCGAACGGGGCCCAGGTGAGGATCGTGCGCGAAACGCAGTCGTTGCACGGCAGACAGCTCAAGCCGGGCGAGCGCGTATTCATCCTGCTGAACGCCGCGAACCGCGATCCGCGCGCCTACCCGGATCCCGATCGCGTGATGCTGGAGCGCAATGGCCCGCCGCACCTTGCCTTCGGGTTCGGCCTGCACATTTGCCTGGGCTTCCCGCTGGCGCGCCTCGAGGGCCAGATCGCGCTGCCTGCGGTGCTGGCGCGCTGGCCCCGTCTGGCGCTGGCGCAGGAGCGCCTGGCGTGGCTCAATTCGATGGTGTTCCGCGGCGTGACCTCGATGCCGGTGCGAGTCGCGAATTGAGCGCGGGGCGGGGCGAGCACCTGCCGCGGCACCTGTGGTGGGTGCTCATCGGCATCACGCTGGTCTGGGGCTTCAACTGGACGGCGATGAAGGTGGCGATCTCGGAGGTCGCGCCATTTACGTTCCGCACCTTCTGCCTCGCCGCGGGCTCCGGCGTGCTGTTCGCCGTGCTGAAGGCCTCGGGCCAGCCGCTCGCCATTCCTCGCGACCAGTGGCCGCGCGTCGCGCTGATCGCGTTCTTCACCATCACCTGCTGGAATCTGCTGGTGGTGTTCGGCTTGCGCCTCCTCCCGTCCGGACGCGCGGCGATCCTCGCCTACACGATGCCGGCCTGGGCCATCCCGCTCTCGGTGTGGTTGCTCGGGGAGCGCATGAACGCGCGCAAGCTCCTCGGACTGGCACTCGGCATGGGCGGCATGGCGCTGTTGCTGGTGCAGGAATTCACCAGCCTCGCGGGCGCGCCGCGCGGGGCGCTCCTCGTGCTCGGGGCGGCGTTCACGTGGGCGGTCGGTACGTTGCTGCAGAAGAGGTTTCCGGTGCGCGCGCCGGTGGCGCCGCTGACCGCGTGGATGATGCTGGTGGGCGGCGTTCCCATCTACGTTGGCGCGCTCCTGTTCGACGATTGGCGCGCGCTGGGCGAAGTCAGCCTGTGGCCGGCACTCGCCGTGGCCTACAACGTGCTCCTGTCGTTCGCCTGGGCGCACTGGGCCTGGATCAAGCTCGCCACCTCGGTCTCGGTGACCACGTTTTCGCTCAGCATGCTGATGACGCCGGTGGTGGGGGTGTTCTCCGGCATGCTGTTTCTCGGCGAGACCCCCGGATGGGTCGAGTTCGGCGCACTGCTGCTGGTGCTGGGGGCGGCCGGCGCCTGGGCCGTCGGCACGGTGCTGCAGAAGAAATTCCCGGTGCAGGCGCCGGTGGCCGCGCTCACCGCGTGGATGATGCTGCTCGGCGGCGTGCCGATCTACCTCGGCGCGCTGCTGTTCGACGATTGGCGCGCGCTCGGCGAAGTGAGCCTGTGGCCGGCGCTGGCGGTCGCCTACAACGTGCTTTTTTCCTTCGCCTGGGCGCACTGGGCCTGGATCAAGCTCGCCACCTCGGTGTCGGTGACCACCTTCTCGCTCAGCATGCTGATGACGCCGGTGGTGGGCGTGTTCTCCGGCATGCTGTTTCTCGGCGAGACCCCCGGATGGGTCGAGTTCGGCGCACTGCTGCTGGTGCTCGGTTCGCTCGCCACGGTTGTCATTCCGGCGCGGCGATAGTCCGCAATCGCGGCACGCGCGCGATATCCCATCCGTCGGCCGCTTGGTTGAGGAAACGGCGCGCCCGCGCGAGCTCGGCCTGCGGGTGCGACAGGTCGAGCGCCCGGGCGCGGGTCTGCTTGGAAAGCTTCTCGCCTGCGACGTTGACCACCACCGGCACGTGCGCGTAGCGCGGCGTGCGCGCGCCGAGCAGCCGCTGCAGATGGATCTGGCGCGCGGTGGAGTCGAGCAGATCGGCGCCGCGCACGACGTCGGTGATGCCCTGGTCCAAGTCATCGACGACCACGGCGAGTTGGTAGGCGGTGATGCCGTCGGCCCGCAACAGCACGAAATCGCCGACCTCCGTTTCTACGCGTTGCTCCAGCCATCCCTGGACGGCGTCCGCAAAGCCGATGGGCGCGCCATGGGTGCGGGCGCGCACCGAGCGCGCGGCCTTTCCCGGAGCAAGCCCGCGACGGCAGGTCCCCGGATAGATGCGCGAACCGTCGATGGCGAGCGCCGAATCTTCCAGTTCTCTGCGGGTGCAGGCGCAGGGGTAGGCGAAGCCGCGACGCGCCAGGTCGTCGATCACGGCGCGGTAGCGCTCGAGCCGCGTGCTTTGATAGATCACGGGCCCGTCCCACGCAAGGCCCAATTTGTCGAGCGCGCGCAGGATGTCATCCGCCGCACCGGGCTGCTCGCGCGGCTGGTCCACGTCCTCCATGCGCAGCAGCCACTTGCCGCCGGCGGATCTTGCCGCCAGGTAACTGGCGAGCGCAGCGACCAGCGAACCGAAATGCAATGGACCTGTCGGCGAAGGGGCGAAGCGGCCGATGTATTCAGCCATGAGGGCTAGAGTACACTGCGCGTTTCTCGGGCGAGGATCGGCATGGCGACGGTCGAATTGACCAAGGACAACTTTGAAAAGGTGATCACGGATAGCCCGATGGTCATCGTGGATTTCTGGGCGCCGTGGTGCGGCCCCTGCCGCGGCTTTGCGCCGATCTACCAGCAGGCGGCCGAGTCCCATGCCGACGTCGTGTTCGGCAAGGTCAACACCGACCAGGAGCAGGAACTCGCCGGTGCCTTCAACATCCGTTCCATCCCCACGCTGATGGTGTTTCGCGAGAAAGTGGTGCTGTTCCAGGAAGCGGGGGCGCTGCCGGCGTCCGCGCTCGAGCAGGTGATCGCCCAGGCGAAGTCCCTCGACATGGTCAAAGTGCACCAGGAGATCGCGGCGCGCGACGCGCAGGGCGCGCGGCAGCAAGGCCTGGCTTAGGCAAGGCAAGCCCGCCCCATGGCCGCCACGCGCCAGGAAAAGGATTCCTTCGGCAGCATCGAAGTGCCGGCCGACCGGCTCTGGGGCGCGCAGACCGAGCGCAGCCGGCGTTTGTTCCGCATTTCCGGCGAGCGCATGCCGCTTGCCGTGATTCATGCGCTCACGCAGGTGAAGCG
>DASTTC010000272.1:0-4711 GCA_035760345.1 Burkholderiales bacterium
CCCGCGGATCGGCGCCGAGCGCGCTCATGTGCAGCAGGCGCTTCACGCCGGCCGCGCGGCAGGCGTTGACCACCGCCTGGGCGAGCTCGACGTGCACCTTCGCGAAATCGGGGCCGTAGTCGTTGGGGCCGCGCTCGTCGGTGCGCCCGCGCCGGCTGTGCAGCACGCCGGCGAGGTTCACCACGGCGTCCTTGCCGGCGGCGAGCCGTTCCAGCTCGCCGGGCCGGCCCACGTCCGCCTCGACCACGTCCACCGTGGGCAGCGGCAGCAGGTGGCGCGCACGATCGCGCCTGCGCGCGGGCACCGTGACGCGCGCGCCGCGCGCCGCGAGCGCCGCCACCAGGTGCCGGCCGACGAAGCCCGCGCCGCCCACCACCAGGACATCGTCATGGCGCATGTCAGTCACCTTCAACGGTGCCGGCGGGCGCATCGCGGCCGAAGATGACGCCGAGGCGCTGCTTGAGCGGGAGGCTGCGCCCCTCGAGCAGCAGCGCGTAATGCACCGTGTTCGCCAGTACGCGCTTCACGTACTCGCGCGTCTCGTCCAAGGGGATGGACTCGACGAAGATGGCGCCCTCCAGCGCGCGCGCCGGCTGCCAGCGCAGCGCGCGGTTCGGCCCCGCGTTGTAGGCGGTGGAAGCGAGCACCGGATGGCCGGTGCGATCGAGCACGTGCCGCAGGTAGCGCGCGCCCAGGTTCACGTTGGTGTCGACCTCGGCCACGCGCTTGGGCGAAAAGCCCGCGTAGCCGGTGCGCCGCGCCACCCATCGCGCGGTGTGCGGCAGGAGCTGCATCAAGCCGGTGGCGCCCGCGCCCGAGCGCGCATCGACGATGAAGCGGCTCTCCTGGCGCACGGTGCCGAGGATCCAGGCCTCCTCCAGGTCGTGGGCGCCGGCGTGCGTCTGGAACACCTCGCGAAACGGCGCCAGGTAACGCAGCCGGTAATCGTGCAGCAGTTCGGTGCGCGCGGCAGTGCCGATGGCGCGGTCGTACACCCCGGCGCGGCGCGCGAGCTCCGCGGCCGCGAGCAGCTCGCGATCGCCCATGCCGCGCACGGCGAACATCCATTCGGCCGTGGCCTCGGTGCGTACGCCCAGCCGGTACAGCTCGAGCGCGCGCGCCAGCTCGACATGGCCGCGCACCGCGTCGATCTCGGCTTCGGTCGCCTCGTGGTAGGGCAGCGGGATCGAGGCGCCGCCGCCCAGCTCCTCGGTGGCGAGCACGCTGTAGTAGAGCGGCTGGCCTGCTATCCGCTGGTACTGCTCGCGCGCGCCCTCGGCATCGCCCAGGGCATGCAGCGCCCGGCCGCTCCAATAGGTCCACGCCAGGTCGAGCCGCGCGACGGGCGACATCGGCTCGATGGCGTGCAGCACCGCGCGCCAGTCGCCGGCGCGTAGCGCCGCCCGGGCCTTCCAGGCGAGCTGCGTGTCGTCGAGCGGCGCCGAGCCCGCGCGCGCGAACCACTTGAGCGCCTCGTCGCTGTGCTCGAACGCCGCCAAGGTGGCCAGGCGCGCCCACAGGTACTCGCGCTCCCCGCGCGGCAAGCGCGCCGCCGCACCCTGGTCCATCGCGGATGCGGCTGCCGCGAGGTCGCTGCGCGCAAGGCGCAGCATCGCAAACACGACCACCTCGCGCATCGGCCGGGAATCGAGCTCGCCCGCCGCCCGTGCCAGCAGCTCCCGCGGCGCGCGCACGGCGCGCGCCAGCAGTTGCTCGTCGGGCCGGGACGCGGCCGGCAGGTACTCCAGCGTCCGCCGCGCCGCGCTCACGTAGCCGTAGTACAGCAGCAGTCGCGCACGCTGCCACACCAGCTCCTCGTCCGCGGCAGCGAGCTTCACCAGCTCGGCGGCCAGCGCCTGGCAGCCCTCGGACAGCTCGCGCGGCTCGAGCCACACCGCGCGCGCCTCGAGCGCCGCCGGCGCATCGCCGCGCACGAGACGCGCGCGCCAGGCGAGGCAGCGTATCTCCAGATCGTCCTGCACCAGCGGCCCCAGCGCGCGCTCGAACGCGCGCCACTCCTCGCGTCGCGCGAGCTCTTTCAGCCAATCCGCGCGCATCAGCTCGCCCAGGTAGGTCCCGGCGTGGCGCGACAGATAGCGTTCGATGTCAGTGCTCGCCGCACGCTCGATGCGCGATTTCAGGCGCCAGTACTCGACCCAGGGCGTGAGCGTTTGCGTCTCGAGCGCGCGCGCGTGCCGCTCGAGTCGCTCCGCGTCGCCGGCGCGGAACGCTTCGTAGGCGCCGAGCACGGCTTGGTCGCTGCCTCGCGCAGCGCCTGCGGCGAGCGCCGCACAGGCCAGTGCTATATTCAGGAAACGCCTATAAATCATGCACTAAGAATAGCACGCGAATGACCCCGACAGACCTCAAAGGATGGCGCAAAGCCGAGCGCACGCGACTCATCGCGGCGCGCGAGGCGCTCGATGCGACGACGCTTGCGGCCTGGCGTCGACTCATGGACTCGCATCTGGAGCGCGCGTTCCCCGGGCTTGCCCGCGCGGTGCTCGCTTTTTGCTGGCCGATCCGCGGCGAGTACGACGCGCGCCACCTGGTGCGGCGGCTGCGCGAGTCGGGCGCGGTGACGGCGCTGCCGGTGGTGGTTGCGCCCAAGGTGCCGCTCACGTTCCGAGAATGGCACCCGGGCGTCGAGCTGGCGCAGGGGCCGCTCGGCATCCCCTATCCGGCGGCATCGCGCGAGCTCGCGCCGCAGGCAGTGCTGTTGCCGATGAACGCTTGGGACGCGCAGGGCTACCGGCTGGGCTATGGCGGTGGGTTCTTCGACCGCACGCTCGCTGCGCTTGCGGCCAGGCCCGTGGTCATCGGCGTGACCTACGAGATGGCACGCCTGCCCACCATCCATCCGCAGTCCTGGGACGTCCCCATGGACTATGTGGTGACCGAGCGCGGGGTGTACCGGCGCGACGCCGGGACGCTTGCGTTCCTCGGCGCGCCCGAGCCGCAGGGCGACGCGGGGCTCGCCTCGCCGGTGTGCTACGCGGACGAGCGCGTGCTGCGCGGCGACTAGCGCGATTTCTCCAAGGCAATCTCGATGCCCAGCATGAGCTGGCTGCGGCGGTAGTCGTAGGCGTCGATGCTCGAGTCGTTGCGATAGTAGCTGTAATCGACGAACGCGCGCCGCCCGGCGCCCGCGTCGCGGCTGGCGCGCAAGGCAAGGCCGTGACGGTCGTCCCGCCGCGCCTGTGCGTCGCGGTAGCGGCTCGCGCGGTACTCGGCGCGCGCCTCCGTCTGCCAGCCCGCCACATCGGGCAGCTCGGCGATGGCGAACAGCAGGTGTCGCCTCGGCGAGTAGCCGGGATCGCGGCGATCCTCGATATCGAGCTGATAGCCCGCACGCCACAAGGCGCGCTGCCACGCGAAACCGACGTCCGCCGACAGGCGCTGCTGCCACCCGTCGAGATAGCTGTAATGGCTGCCGCCGTCGATGCGCGCGAGTTGATAGCGCACGCGCAGATCGCGGCCGCCCTGCAGGCGGGCGCGCGCCTGCGCATCGAGCGCCGCCGCCTGCTCCAGCAACTGGCCGTCGAAATAAATGAGGCTGTAGTCGCCGCCCACGCTGAACTGGGTAACGCCCGAATCCGTGTCCCGGCTGATGCCGGCGCGCAGCCCCTGCAAGTCGAACTCGCCCTGATCGAGGTACTTGCGCAGGACGAAGGCGCCGTGCGCGTTCCAGCCGAGCGCGCTGTTGCCGCTCAGGTTGCGGGTCGACGCGCCGAGGGCCTCGACGAAGGTATCGCCGCCCGTGCGGCTGCCGGCCACCGTGTTGTCCGTGTAGAGCGCCGGGTTGCTGTCGTAGCCGCCGGCCAGCGAAACCACGGTCCCGCTGCGCGGCGGCAGGGTTGCGCGCCCGAGCCGCTCCAGGGCGACGCCGGCCAAGGTGCGCAGATTCGTGTCGGCGGTGGTGCGATGCGCCTGGTCGAAGTGCGCGCGCGCCCCCTCGGTATCGCCGAGGCGCATCGCCGTCAGTCCCAGGTTGTAGTGCGCCAGCGGTGCCCACTGCGGATCGCGCGCCAGCGCCTCGAATTCCACTCGCGCCTCGGCATAGCGGTGCAGCCGGTAGTAGGTCGCGCCGAGATTGAAGCGCAGGCCGGGCGTTTCCAGCCCCGAGCGCCGCGCTTGCACAAACCGTTGCAGCGCCGCGGCGAAATCGCCCGCGTTAAACGACGCTATCGCTCTGTTGAAATCCTGCTCGCCGGGGACAGCGGCGATCGCGGGCGACGGTGCAAGCGCGCAAAGCAGGAGCGCTGCGCCGATGGCGCGGATCGTAGCTCGAAGCCGCATGCACCATTATCGCCGAGACTAATTTGGGCGCGGCTTGCGTTCCCGCGCGCTTTCGCGGGCAGCCCCGGATGCGTCCTTGCCATGATCGCGGCCAAGGTCGCCCTTCAAGTCGCGTGCCGCCCTGGCCGGCGCGGGCTTGCCGGCGGCACCCGGCGATGCGCGCGGACTCATGCGCTGCTCACTGAGTCTGCCGAAGGTCGAGGCCACCGTCGCCGGCAACCCAGTCGCCTGAACGACCGCAGCGGGCGTCGAGTCGTCGCGGGCCACGCCGAACTCCCCGGCCTTGAAGGTCGCGCTGCCGCCCGCGTTCGTCGCCACGACCGCGCCTTCGAGGACCGACACGTAAGTCGGGTTCTCGATGGCGACCAGGAAGTCGGTGCCGCGAACGCCGATGTTCAGGTTCGGGGTGAGC
>DASTTC010000273.1:0-3712 GCA_035760345.1 Burkholderiales bacterium
GCGGGCGCGCCTACTCGCCGCGGTTCCTGTGGATGTGGCCCAATGCGCGCATCTCCATCATGGGCGGCGAGCAGGCCGCGAGCGTGCTCGCCACGGTGCGCGGCGAGTTCAAGTCGAAGGCGGACGAAGAAGCGTTCAAGAACCCGATCCGCGAGCAGTACGAACGCCAGGGCCACCCCTACTACTCCAGCGCGCGCCTGTGGGACGACGGCGTGGTGGATCCGGCAGACACGCGCCGGCTCCTCGCGCTCGTCCTGTCCACCTCGCTCAACGCACCCATCGAGCCGACGAAGTTCGGCATTTTCAGGATGTAGCCGGCATGCTCAAGATCACGACGACCGGCGGCGTGGCGCGGGTGATGCTCGACCGGCCCGAGATCCGCAACGCGTTCGACGATGCGCTGATTGCCGCGCTGACCAGCGCGTTGCGCGAGCTGGACGCCGACCCGGGCGTGCGCGCGGTGGTGCTCGGCGGCAATGGCCCGGCCTTTTGCGCCGGGGCGGACCTCAATTGGATGAAGCGCATGGCGGGCTACGGCTACGAGCAGAACTTGGCGGATGCACGGGCGCTGGCGGAGATGCTCAAGACGCTGGATCGGATGAAGAAGCCGACGGTGGCACGGGTGCATGGGCCGGCGTTTGCCGGAGGAGTCGGACTCGTCGCGGCTTGCGATATAGCCGTCGGGTCCACAGAAGCTCGCTTCTGTCTGTCTGAATCCAAACTGGGCCTCTCCCCAGCAACCATCAGTCCTTACGTCGTCCGAGCCATGGGCGAGCGCATGGCGCGGCGGTACTTCCTGAGCGCGGAGGTCTTCGACGCGAGCGAGGCGTATCGCCTAGGCTTGCTCAGTATGGTCTCGCCGTCGGAAAAACTCGACGGCGAGATCGATAAAATGCTCGGGCATCTGGTGCAGGGTGGGCCGCAGGCGATGGAGAAGATCAAAGACCTCATTCGTCGCGTTTCTTCCGGCAGCGTCGATGACTCGATGATCGAAGACACTGCGACACGCATCGCCGAGATCCGCGTCTCGCCCGAGGGGCGCGAAGGCATCGCCTCGTTCCTCGAGAAGCGCAAGGCATCCTGGAAACCCTGATGTTCCGCAAGATCCTCATCGCCAATCGCGGCGAGATCGCCTGCCGCGTCGCCCTCACGGCGAAACGCATGGGCATCGGCGTCGCCGCGGTGTATTCGCAAGCCGACGCGGAAGCCAGACACGTGCGCATGGCGGACGAGGCGTTTCTCATCGGCCCGGCGAGCGCGGCGGAGAGCTACTTGCGCGGCGAGCGCGTGATCGAGGCGGCGAAGCGCTGCGGCGCCGAGGCCATCCACCCGGGTTACGGATTTCTGTCGGAGAACGAGGCTTTCGCCCGCGCCTGCGCGCAGGCCGGCCTGGTCTTCATCGGCCCCCCGCCGGAGGCGATCGCCGCCATGGGCGACAAGTCGGCGGCCAAGCGCCTGATGGAGAAGGCGGGCGTGCCCCTGGTGCCCGGCTACCACGGGGAGAAGCAGGACGCGGCGCTCCTCGCAAGGCAAGCGCACAAGATCGGCTTTCCGGTGCTCATCAAGGCCTGCGCCGGCGGCGGCGGCAAGGGCATGCGCATCGTGCGCAAGGCCGAGGAGTTCCAGGCGGCGCTCGAGGGCGCGCAGCGCGAGGCGCAGTCCGCGTTTGGCGATGCGCGCGTGCTGGTCGAGCGCTATCTCGATCGCCCGCGGCACATCGAAATGCAGGTGTTCGGCGACACCGGGGGCAACTGCGTGCACCTGTTCGAGCGCGACTGCTCGGTGCAGCGGCGCCACCAGAAGGTGCTGGAGGAAGCGCCCGCGCCCGGCATGACGGCGGCCCGCCGCAAGGAGATGGGCGAGGCGGCGGTGGCCGCGGCGCGCGCCGTGGACTACGTCGGCGCCGGGACGGTCGAATTCATCGCCGAGCAGGACGGGCGCTTTTACTTCATGGAGATGAACACGCGCCTGCAGGTCGAGCATCCGGTGACGGAGATGATCACCGGGCTGGACCTCGTGGAGTGGCAGTTGCGTGTCGCCGCGGGCGAGCCGCTCCCGCTCGGCCAGGCGGATCTGCGGATCCGCGGCCACGCCATCGAAGCGCGCCTCTACGCCGAGGACCCGGAGCGCGGATTCCTGCCGCAGACCGGGCGCCTCGCGCACCTGCGTTTTCCCGACGCCTCGCCGCAGGTACGCGTCGATACCGGCGTCGAGGCCGGCGGCGCGATCACCCCGCACTATGATCCGATGATCGCCAAGCTCATCTGCTGGGGCGAGGATCGTGCCGCCGCCCTGGCGCGACTGGCAAACGCATTGAGCGAGGTGGAGATCGTCGGCCTGAGAACCAACGTGGCGTTCCTCGAGCGCGTCGTGCGCAGCCGCGCCTTCGCCGCGGCTGAACTCGACACGGGGCTGATCGAGCGCTGCCGCGATGAACTGTTCGCGCCGCCCGCGCCCGTGACGCACGAGTTGCTCGCCGCTGCCGCGGTGGCGGAGCTCCTCGAGGAAGCGGACGCTTCGCGCGAGCGTGCGCGTGGCTCGAGCGATCCGCATTCCCCCTGGGACGCGGTCGATGGCTGGCGTCTCAACCAGGGCTCGCATCACCGCTTTGTCTTCATGGAGCAGGGGCGTCGCCATGAGGTCACCGTGGAATTCCGCGCCGGCGGCCACGGCCTGCGGATCGGCGAGCGGCAGTACGCGCTCGCCGGCGAACGCGCCGGCGATGCTGGGCTGCGCCTGCGCCTGGAAGATCACGCATTCGAGGCGCGCGCCGTGCGCGTGGCGCAGGACTGGTACGTGGCCGCGGGCGGCGTGCGCGCCGTGCTGACGCTCGCCCAGGACCTTCCAGCGGATGACGACGAGAGCGCCCCGGGCAGCCTCGCCGCGCCGATGCCCGGCAAGATCATCGCGCTGCTGGTAGAACCCGGGGCCCGGGTCGAGAAGGGCGCGCCGCTGCTGATCCTCGAAGCGATGAAGATGGAGCATACGATCAGCGCGCCGGCGGACGGCGTGGTGAAGGCAATCCACTTCGCCGCCGGGGAGCAGGTGCCCGAAGGCGCCGAACTGCTGACCCTGGAGTAGCCATGGCCGCCCTGCCGAAGAAAGTGCGCATCGTCGAGGTGGGGCCGCGCGACGGCCTGCAGAACGAAAAGCAGGAGGTGCCCACCCGGGTGAAGCTCGAGCTGATCGAGCGGCTCGCCGACGCGGGGCTCCCGGCAGTCGAGGCCACGGCCTTCGTGTCGCCCAAGTGGATTCCGCAAATGGCCGACCACATCGAGGTGCTGGAAGGCATTCGCCGCAAGCCTGGTGTGTCCTATCCGGTCCTGACGCCAAACCTGAAGGGCTTCGAAGCCGCGCGCGCTGCGGGTGCGACCGAGGTGGCGATTTTCGGCGCCGCCTCGGAATCCTTCTCGAGGAAGAACATCAACTGCTCGATCGCCGAGAGCCTGGAGCGCTTCCGGCCGGTGGCCGACGCCGCGCGCGCGGCGAACGTCAAGGTGCGCGGCTATATCTCGTGTGTGCTGGGTTGTCCGTACGAAGGCGAGATCGCCCCGGAGAAGGTTGCCGAGGTGGCGCAGGCGCTCTACGACATGGGCTGCTACGAGATCTCGCTCGGCGACACGATCGGCACGGGCACCCCCGGCAAGACGAAGGCGATGATCGAGGCGGTCGCGCGCCGCGTGCCGGTTGGGAAGCTCGCCGGCCACTACCA
>DASTTC010000274.1:0-7737 GCA_035760345.1 Burkholderiales bacterium
CTTGACCGTCTTGCCCTGGGCGTACAGGCTCGTCGAGCCCAGTCCGATGGCCGCGATGGCGGCCGACAACGTCAGTACTTTGAGTGCTACACGGCGCTTCATACGTTTTCCCCTTGTGGTTAGGAACGACCTGCAAGGGTCAACGCAACGAGCGTGCCAGCGCCGCACCGCATGAAAGGAAAGGGATTTTTCCAGGCACGCACCAAGCGGGCGCACGCCCGTGGTGCGCGCGCACGCTTATGAAGCGCCGAGCCGTTCCGAGAGCTTGCGGCTCAGCGTTCCCAGCGGCCCGCGCACTGCGAGGAGTTTTTGCTGCGTCATTCGGTGCGTGGGCCCGAGGACGCACATCGACGCGAACACCTGGCCCGTGTAGCAGAACACCGGCATGGCGATGCAACGCAGGCCCTCGTACTGCTCCTCGTCGTCGATCGCATATCCGTCGGCGCGGATGCGCTGCAGCGCCGCCTCGAAGGCCTTGGGGGTGGTGAGCGTATTGGGCGTGAGCCGCGCCATGCGCGTGCGCGCGAGCGCCGCCCGCACCTCGGCGCGCGGCAGCCAGGCAGCGAGCGCCTTGCCCACCGCGGTGCAGTAGATCGGCCGGTCGCCCGCGGCGTCCTGCACCACGCGCACCGGGCCGCTCGCCTCGCACTTGGCGGCGATGGTCACGGTGCCGTCGATCCAGGCGGCCACGCTGGTGCCCTCCCCGGTCGCGCGCGTCAGCTCCTCGAGCAAAGGCTGCGCGATCTCGCCCAGCTGCGCCGCGTTCCACAGGCGCCCGGTCAGCTGGTAGAGCTTGGCGGTCAGCGCGTAGCCGCGGCTCGCCGATTCCTGGCGCAGGTAGCCCGCTCCGACCAGCGTCTGCATCAGGTGGTGCGCCGTGCTGCGGTGCAACCCCAGGCGGCGCGCGGTCTCGGCGAGCGGCGCCGGGCGCGGCGCGGCCGCCACCGCCTCGAGCAGCGCGAGGCCGCGCTCGAGCGAGCGGTGGGTGGCGCCGGTGCGTTCTAGTTTCATACTGTCAAACAAGCCGCACAAAACGGTTTCACGGTCTGGATACTAGCGCACCATCCCAACGAGGAGCAGACCATGAGGATCATCGCCGCGACCCTGCTCGCGCTCGCCGCCACGCTGGCGCAGGCGCAGCACACGCTCAAGTTCAACCACGTGCTCGGCCCCAAGGAGCCCTACCACGACGGCTTTCTCGCCTGGGCCAAGGCGGTGGAGGCGCGCACCAAGGGCGCGCTGAAGATCGAGGTGTTCCACAGCTCGCAGCTGGGCAAGGAAGAGGACATCATCGAGCAGATCCGCCAGGGCGCGAACATCGGCCAGAACACCGATTCCGCGCGCATGGGCAACTACGTGCCCGGCATCGCCGTGGTGAACGGCCCCTACTTCGTCGAGACGCTGGCGGACGTGGCGAAGCTGCGCAAGGCCCCCACGATGGTGAAGTACCAGCAGGAGCTCGCCGACAAGTTCGGCCTCAAGGTGGTGTCCTTCAACTGGGTGCAGGGCTACCGGCACTTCTACACCAACAAGGCGATCCGCAAACCCGCCGACCTCGCCGGCCTGCGCATCCGCACCCCGCCCGCGCCGATCTGGCAGGAGTCGATCCGCGCCCTGGGCGCGACGCCGGTGGCGATGAACTTCGGCGACATGTACCCGGGCCTGCAGCAAAAGGCCATCGACGGCGTGGAGCTGGTCTACAACAACATTCCCGGCGGGCGCTTCTACGAGGTGCTCAAGTTCTCCAACGAAACGCGCCACATCATGCTGGTCAACTTCGAGGTGGTGAGCGCGAAGTGGTTCAACGGGCTGCCCAAGGCCGTGCAGCAGGCGCTGGTCGAGGAGTGCGACAAGGCGGGCGAAGCCACCTCGCGGCGCATCTTCAAGCTCGAGGGCGAGGTCGAGAAGGACCTCGCGAAGCGCGGCATGACCATCGTGAAGGACGTGGACCTCGCCGCGTTCAGGAAGGCCGGCGACAAGGCCTACGAGGTGCTGAAGATCAAGGACGCGAAGGACCAATTGCACCGGGAGATGGGCAAGAAGTAGATGTGGGCCCGGTGGTATGAGCGGGTGATCGCGGCGCAGGCGCGAGCCGCCGCCGCGCTCCTCGTTCTGATGGTGGCCCTGATCTTCCTCAACGGGGTCGCGCGGGTGCTCGGGCACCCGGTGAACTGGGCGGTGGACGCGGCGACGTGCCTGTTTGCCTGGGCGTGCTTCTTCTGTGCCGACATCGCCTGGCGCAAGGGCAGCCTGATGGCCATCACGCTGCTGGTCGAGCGCCTGCCGGCCGCGGCGCAGCGCGCGGTGCGCCTCGCCAACTACGCGGTCATCTCGGCGTTCCTCGCCTACGCCGTCGTCGGCGGCGTGTGGCTCGCCTGGGTAAGCCGCGCAAGGAGTTTCCAGGGCATTCCCGAGGTGAGCTACTCCTGGGTGACCGCGAGCATGCCGGTGGGCTGCGCGCTGCTCCTCGTCACCACGCTGCTCAAGGTGCGCGCCGAGTTCGCGCCGCGCTGATGCTGCTCGTGCTCATCGCCTTCGTCGTGTTCCTGCTCCTGGGCATGCCGGTGGCCTTCGCCATCGGCATCGCCGGGAGCCTGTTCTTCGTGCAGCAGGAGTCGCTTCCCGCCACCATCCCGCTGCAGCTCACCATCACGCAGACGCAGAACTTCGCGCTGCTCGCGGTGCCGCTGTTCATCGTCGCCGGCAACTTCATGAACAAGTCGGGCATCACCGGGCACCTCCTTAATCTCGCCTCGGTGCTCGCCGGGCGGCTCAAAGGCGGCCTCGCGCAGGTGTCGATCGCGCTCGCCACGCTGATGGGCGGGGTATCGGGCTCGTGCATCGCCGACGCGGCGATGCAGACCAGGATGCTGGGCGACGAGATGGTGAAGCGCGGCTTCACGCGCGGCTACGCGGCGAGCGTGCTCTCGTTCGGCTCGCTGATGACGCCGATCATCCCTCCCGGCATCGGCTTCATCCTCTACGGCACCGTAGGGCAGGTGTCCATCGGGCGCCTGTTCGCGGCGGGCATCGTGCCCGCGCTGCTGCTGTGGGCCGCGCTCGCCCTCACCATCTCCGCCACCGCGCACCGGCGCGGCTACGCGCCCGAGCGGAAGGTGCGTCCCACCGTGCGCGAGGTCGGCGGCGCGCTGTGGGGCGGTATCTGGGCAATCCTGTTCCCGGTGATGCTGCTCCTCGGCCTGCGCTTCGGCATCTTCACGCCCTCCGAGATCGGCGCCTTCGCCGTGGTGTACGCGGTGCTGGTGGGGCTGTTCGCCTACCGCCAGCTGAAGGGCGCGGGCGTGCGCGAGGCGCTGCAGGGCAGCCTGGTGGACGTGGGCGCGGTGATGTTCCTGCTCGCGCTGTCGGCGATCTTCGGCTACGGCATCGTGTTCGAGCGCATCCCGGAGGTCATCTCCGCGACGATGCTCGACCTCACGAACAACCCCGACCTCGTGATGGGCCTAGTCGTGGCGTTCATCCTGCTCGCCGGCTGCTTCGTGGACGGCGCGGTGCTGATCATCATGCTCACCCCGATCTTCCTGCCGCTGGTGCAGGCGCTGGGCGCCGATCCGGTGCACTTCGGCGTGGTCTTCATCGTCGCCGCCACCATCGGCAACTTCACCCCGCCGGTCGGCGCGGCGATGTTCGCCGTGTGCTCGATCCTCAAGTGCCCGGTGGGCGAGTACACGCGCGAGTCGCTGCCGTTCCTTGCCGCAGTGTCGCTGGTGACGCTGCTGCTGGTGTTCGTGCCCGAGGTGGTGCTGTTCGTGCCGGACCTGATCTTCGGCAAGGAGCGCTGACATCGACCTTGTCGCGATCGGCGAGCCGCTCGTCGAATTCAACCAGACCCGGCCCGGCGAGCCGCAGTACCTGCAGGGCTTCGGCGGCGACACCTCGAACATGATCGTCGCCGCCGCGCGCAGCGGCGCGCGCTGCGCCTACGTCACGCGCCTGGGAGAGGACGAGTTCGGGCGCCTTTTCCTCGAGCTCTGGCGCACCGAGGGCGTGGACACCAGCGGCGTCGGCATCGATCCGCAGGCGCCGACCGGCGCGTACTTCGTCACGCACGGTCCGCAGGGCCACGTCTTCAGCTACCTGCGCGCCGGCTCGGCGGCGAGCCGCATGCGGCCGGAGGACCTGCCGCTCGATCTCATCCGGCAGGCGAAATTCGTGCATGCCTCGGGCATCAGCCTCGCCATCGCGGAGCCTGCGACGCAGGCCGCGCTATCGGCAACCCGCGGCAAGGTCTGCTTCGATTCGAACCTGCGCCTCAAGCTCTGGCCGCTGGAGCGCGCGCGCCGGGCGATCACCCGCGCCGCGGCGTTGGCCGACTATTTCTTTCCCAGCCTGGAGGACGCGCGCGCGCTGAGCGGGCGCGAGGACGCGCAGGCGAACCTCGACTGGGCGCACGGGCTGGGCGCGAAGGCGGTGTTCCTCAAGCTCGGCGCCGACGGCGTGTGGGTGAGCGACGGCGCGACGCGCGAGCGCATTGCGGGCCACGCCGTGCGCGCGGTGGACGCCACCGGCGCGGGCGACTGCTTTTGCGGCGCGGCGCTCGCGCGCCTCGCCGCAGGGGATTCGATTTGGGAGGCGGCGCGTTACGCCAATGCCGCCGCCGCGCTCGCGACCACCGGCTACGGCGCGGTGGCGCCGCTGCCGCGTCCCGAGGCGGTGCGGCGCCTGTTGGCTAGTTCCGCTTGAGCGCCCGGCGCAGCCGCGCCACGCCCTCGGCGAGCTTCGCTTCGTCGGCGGCGAAGCACCAGCGCACATAGCCTTCGCCTTGCGGGCCGAAGGCCGCGCCCGGCGCGAGGCCCAGGCCCTGCTCCGCCACCAGCTTCTTGCAGAAGGCGAGGCTATCGGTCATGCCCGCGACGCGGAAGAACGCGTACATGGTGCCCGAGGGCCGCGCCACCTCCACGCCCGGGATCGCGTTCAGCGCATCGACGAGGAAATCGCGCGCCTTGCGAAAACGCGCAAGCGTATGCGCGATCACCGGCTCGCCCTGCGTCACGGCGACGAGGCCCGCGCGCTGCACGAACACCGGGGCGCAGGAAGTGTTGTACTCGACCAGCTTGGCGAGGTCGGCTTCGAGCGCCGCGGGCACCACCGCCCAGCCCAGGCGCCAGCCGGTCATCAGCCAGGACTTCGAGAACGTATTGGTGCTGATCACGCGCTCGCCGGATTGCGCGAGGTCGAGGAACGACGGGGCGATGTGGTTGCCCTCGTAGTACAGCCGCTCGTAGGCGTCGTCGGCGAAGATCCAGATGCCGTGCTTGCGGCAATGCTCGAGGATCGCGCGCTGCTGCTCCCGCGTCACGGTCCAGCCGGTGGGATTGTTGGGCGAATTCAGGTACAGCGCCTTGGTGCCGGGCTTGAGCTCGGCGAGCAGTCGCTCGAGGTCGAGCTTCCAGCCAGCGGGGTCGAACTGCAGCGCCACCGTGGACACCGTAGCGCCGAGGATGCGCGGGATCTCCTGCAGGTTGGGCCACAGCGGCACCACCTCCACCACGCGGTCGCCCGGATCGAGCAGCAGCTGCGACACGAGCATCAGCGCGTTGACCCCGGCGCTGGTCACGGCGACCTCTTCCGGCGCGGTGGGCCGGTGCAGGCGCGTGAGGTATTCGGCCAGCGCCTTGCGCAGGCTCGGGATGCCGAGGTTTTGCGAGTAGAACACCTCTGCCTTCTCGATCGAGGCGATGCCGGCCCTGCGGATGAAATCGGGCGTCGGCTCGTCGGGCTCGCCGACCCAGAACGCCAGCACGTCCTTGCGACCCATGCCGGCGTTCACCAGCTCGCGGATCTTGGAGGCGGTCAGGTCGCGCACCGCGGCGCGCGCGGCGACGGGATCGGGGTTCTCGGATTTCATGCCGCCATTGTAGGGTGGGCCGATGGCCCACCGTACAATCGCCTCCTGCATGCACAACTGGGCACTCGCGGCGGGCATCGCCCTGATGGTCGTGTGGGGCATCAACTTCGCCATCACCAAGGTAGTGCTCGCCGAGCTCGGCGTCTGGCCGTTCCTGTTCATCCGCTTCCTCGCCATGACGCTATTCGGCTTCGCGCTGCTGCTGGCGGTGACGCGGCGGCATTTCGCCAAGACCTGGCCGGCGCGCGCCGACCTGCCGCGCTTCGCCGCCGCGGGCCTCATCGGCCACACCGTCCACGTCAGCCTCGTCATGTGGGGCATGGACCTGTCCACCGCGTTTTCCTCGTCGCTGGTGCTCACCACCAGCCCGCTGTGGACGCTGCTGATCCTCGCGCTGCTCGGCGCGGAGAAGCTGCACGGGCGCCAGCTCGCGGGGACGCTGGCCGCCTTCGCCGGCATCGCGGTGTTCCTGTCGGACAAGTTCGCAGGCGGCTTCGCGCTCGCCGGCATCGGCGACCTGGTGCTGCTGTTTGCGGCGTCGCTGTTTTCGCTCTACACGGTGATCAGCAAGCCGCTGGTGGAGCGCTACGGGCCGTTGAACGTGATGTGTTACTCGCTCTTGTTCGGCGCGCCGCCGCTGGTGCTGGCGACGCTGCCCGCCTTCCTCTACACCCCGCTCGAGCACGTCAGCGCCGGAGTCTGGCTCGGCGTGTTCTGGGCCATCGGCGTGTCGTCCTTCCTCGGCTGGATCGTGTGGGCCTGGGTCAACTCGGTGCGCGGCCTGGCGCGGAGCGCCCCGCTGCAATACCTGATGCCGCCGATCGCGGGGCTGGTGGCCTGGCTCACGCTCGGCGAGAGCTTCACCTGGCTCAAGATCGCGGGCGCGGTCGTCGCCATGGCCGGCATCGCCTGGGCCCAATTCGGCGCCAAGAACGCCACACCGCCAGACGCCGCTTAAATAGGGACAGTCCCTACTTAAAGCTGCTGAACGCCTGGATTGCGCGGTCGATGCCGGCGGCGTCGACGTCGAGGTGGGTGACGAGGCGGAGCTTCGCGCCGGGCAACACCACTACTCCTTGCTTCGCGAGGTGCTCCGGCAGGCCGGACCTGGACTCGAAGAACACCATGTTGGTGGACGGCGCCGGCGCGCCGATGCCTTTCGCGAGGCGCTCCGCATTGGCGTGGTCTTCGGCGAGGCGCTCGACGTTGTGCTCCAGCGCGTAGAGCCCCGCCGCGGCGAGCACGCCGGCCTGGCGCATGACGCCGCCGAGGATCTTGCGCGCGCGCTTGGCGCGCGCGATGAAGTCCTTCGAGCCGAGCAGCATCGTGCCAGCGGGCGCGCCGAGACCTTTGGACAGGCACGAGGATACCGAGTCGAAGCCGCGGCACAGGTCCTTCACCGGCGTCCCGAGCTTTACCGCCGCGTTGAAGATGCGCGCACCGTCCAGGTGCGTGGCGAGGCCGCGGCGCTTCGCCAGCGCGAGCGCCTCGTCGAAGTACGTCCTCGGGATGACGCGGCCGGTGATGGTGTTTTCCAGCGCGAGCAACCGCGTCCTGGCGAAGTGCGGGTCGTCCGGCTTGATCGCCGCCTCCACCTGCGCGAGATCGAGCGTGCCGTCGGGCAGGTTGACGATCGCCTGCGGCTGGATCGAGCCGAGCACCGCCCCGCCGCCCGCTTCGTAGCGGTAGGTGTGCGCCTCCATCCCCACCAGCACCTCTTCGCCGCGCTGGCAGTGGCTCATCAGCGCCGCGAGGTTGGACTGCGTGCCGGTCGGGAAAAACAGCGACGCCTCGAAGCCGAAAAGCCCGGCCGCCTGGTCCTGCAATCTGTTGACGGTCGGGTCGTCGCCGAACACGTCGTCGCCCAC
>DASTTC010000275.1:0-7571 GCA_035760345.1 Burkholderiales bacterium
CGAAGTGCGTGCCCTCGCGGATGCCGACCATGGCGCCGAGCATGATCGACCAGATGAAGAAGAAGCGCGCCATCTCCTCGGTCCAGATGTAGGACGGGATGAGCGCGGTGTAGCGCGAGAAGATCTGCAGCGACACCGGGACGATGAGGATCGCCACGCTCGCGACGAGGAGCCACGAAAGCAGTTGCGCGTACCCGCGGGTGAGCTTGGCGAACACAAGAAAAGCGGCGGCGCCCCGGCGCCGCCGCGTTGATCCGGTTGCGCGCCTACTTGATGGCGTTGATCTTCGCCAGGATCGCTTCGGCGCCGATCTCCTTGGCGTAGGCGGCCATCACCGGATCGACCAGCTTCTTCATCCGGTCGCGCCCGGCGAAGGGCACGCGCTTCAACTTGCCTTCCTGCTCCATCTTCACGAGCTTCGCTTCGTCCTCGCTCGACTCGATCTGCCGGCCGTAGGCGCCCGCTTCCTTGCCCGCCTTCAGCACCGCGGCCTGCAGGTCCTTGGGCAGCTTCTGGAAGGTCTTGCCCGAGAAGCACAGCGGCCGGATGGTGATGGCGTGCTGCGTCATCGACAGGTGCGGCGCCACCTCGTAGAACTTCATCTGCTCGACGCCCGCGGCCTCGTTCTCGCCCGCGGCGATGACGCCGTTCTGGATGGCGTTGTAGACCTCGTTGTAGGCGATGACGGTGGGCGCCATGCCGGCGGCGAGGAAGGTCTTGGACCAGATCGGCGCGCCCTGCACGCGCACCTTGAGCTGCTTCAGCTCGGCCATGTTGCGCACCGGCTTGTTGACGAAGATGTTGCGCGTGCCGCCGCCGGCGTAGCCGATCAGCATGACGTCGGCCTTCTGCGCGATCTCGTCCGCCACGGGCTTGAGCACGTCGGCGTCCAGCACCTTGTTCCAGTGCTTGAGGTCGCGGAACAGGAACGGCGCGTCGATGAACGGTGCGGCCTTCGAGAACGTGGACATGTGCGCGGGCGACACGATGGCGTAGTCCACCGCCTTGCCCTGCGCCATGTACTCGAAGTACTGCTTTTCCAGGCCGAGCTCGGAATTCTTGTGCAGCACGAACTCCACCGGCTTACCGTAGTACTTCTTCACCAGCTCCTCGAACTTCACCATCGACTTGGTAAAGGCATGGTCGTCGTTGAACTGGGATGCGCCGTGCAGGGTGACGGTCTGCGCGCCCGCGGGCAGCGCGAATGCGGCCGCGACGGCGGCCAGGTACAGTGTGCGTTTCATGTTTTCCTCTCCTCTTTGACGGTAATGCGCCACAGGGTGCGCGGATCTTCTGGCTCGGTCAGCGTCGCCGAGTGCAGCAGCGACGCATTGTCCCAGATTACGAGGTCGCCGACGCCGTACTTCAGGCGCAGCCGGTACTTGTCCTGCGTCGCGTGGCGCTTGAGCTCGTCGAGCAGCGCGTGGGCTGCGTCGCGCGGCATGCCCTCGATGCCGAAGGAGCTGCCCGAGACGGCGTACAGCGCCTTGCGCCCCGTCACCGGGTGGCGCCGCACGACGGGGTGCCGCACCCAGGCCATCTTCCTCTCCTGCTCTTCGTTGAGCACGGAGGCCACGGTGCGCGAAGCCTGGTCGAGGTCGTCGCGGTTGCCGTAGTGGTGCAGCGCAACCAGGCCGTCGACACGGCGCTTCATGACCTCGGGCAAATCGTCGTAGGCGGCGTACTGGTCGGCGAACAGCGTGTCGCCGCCCTTCTTCGGCACCTCGATCGAGTAGAGCATCGTGCAGCGCGCCGGGACGTCGAGGTAGGAGTAGTCCGTGTGGAAGTAGGTGCCCGCGTCGGCGAGCCCCACCGGCGCGCCGTTACGCTTGCGGTTGGACAGGATCAGGATGTCGGCGTGCTCGGGATGGTGGAACTGGTCGATGACGTGCGGCTCGGCGTGGCCGAACTGGCGCGCAAAGGACAGAAACCGGCCCGCCGTGAGCTCCAGCCCCCGGAACACCAGCACCTGCGCGGCGAAAAAAGCGTCCCAGACCTCCTGGAACGGCGCGCCGAAATCCCCGCTCTCGGCGCCGTAGCCGGCGGCGAGCTTCCTCAGCCGCATCCGTTCACCCCCAGCAACTGCTTCATGCGCGCGCAGGCGCGCGGCGGGTCGGCGAGCAGCCCGGCCGCGTCGGCGAGGCGAAACAGCTCCGCGAGATGCAGGATGTGGCGCGCGCTCTGCTGTCCGCCCACCATGACAAAGTGCTGCTGGTGGCCGTTCAGCCACGCCATGAACACCACGCCCGTCTTGTAGAAGCGCGTCGGCGCGCGGAAGATGTGGCGCGACAGCGGCACGGTCGGCGCGAAGATGTCGTGGTAGGTCGCGCGGTCGCCCGCGGCGAGCGCCGAGAGCGCGGCGGAGGCTGCGGGCGCAATCGCATCGAATATGCCGAGCAACGCATCCGAGTGGCCTGCGGCGTCGCCCTCGATCAGCTCGGCGTAGTTGAAGTCGTCGCCGGTATACATGCGCACGCCCTTCGGCAGGCGCCGGCGCAGCGCGATCTCCTTGTCCTTGTCGAGGAGCGAGATCTTGATGCCGTCGACTTTCGCGGCGTTGCGGCGGATGACGTCGGCGCACACGTCCATCGCGGCAGGGTGGTCCTTCGCGCCCCAATAGCCCTCGAGCGCCGGGTCGAACATCTCGCCCAGCCAGTGGATGATCACTGGCTCGCGCACCTGGCCGAGGATGCGGTCGTAGACCTTGCCGTAGTCCTGCGGCGAGCGGGCGCTCGCGGCGAGCGCGCGGCTCGCCATCAGGATAATGCGCCCGCCGAGCTTCTCGATCGCCGCGCACTGCTCCTCGTAGGCGGCGATGACGCCCGCCACGTTGGCTTGCGCCACGTGGTCGGTTCCCGCGCCCGAGAACACCACGGCGCCCTTCACGTCCTTCGCCGCATCGAGCGTGCGGCCGATCAGCTCCAGCGAACTCGCCCAGTCCAGGCCCATGCCGCGCTGCGCGGTGTCCATCGCCTCGGCAAGCCCCAGGCCCCAGGACCACAGGTGCCGGCGGTAGGCGAGCGTCGCCTCCCAGTCGATGGCCGGTTCGAGCCAGGGCTCGCGCGCCGACAGGGGGTCGGCGACCACGTGCGCCGCGGCAAGCGCGATGCGCGTGAACGGCCGCGCCGGGCGCGCGAACGAGCGCGGCCCGAGCAGGCGATAGGTTTCCAGCCCGCCACCGGCGACCGGCAGCTTGAGGGTAGGGTGGGCCCCGGCCCACCCTACGGCTTGATCTTCGGGATGTCGATCCATTTTCTCTGCTTCCAGCTTTTCAGTCCGAACTCGGCGAGCTGCACGCCCTTGGCGCCCTCGAGCAGCCCCCAGCGGAACGCTCCTTCGCCCGCCACGTGCCGCAGGAACAACTCCCACTGCACCTTGAAGGCGTTGTCGTAGTCGCCCTCCGGCACTTCCTTCCAGCCGGCGAAGAAGTCGATCGGCTGCGGGATGTCGGGATTCCACACCGGCTTGGGGGTATCGGCATAGGACTGCACCCTGCACGAGCGCAGGCCCGCCACCGCGCTGCCCTCGGTGCCGTCGACTTGCAGCGTGAGCAGGTCGTCGCGCCGCACGCGCACCGTCCACGACGAGTTGAAATGCGCGATCACGCCGCCCGCGAGCTGGAACGTGGCGTAGGCCGCGTCGTCGGCGCTCGCCCGGTACTTGTTTCCGCCCTCGTCCCAGCGCGCGGGGATATGCGTCGCGCCGAGACACGAGACCGCCTTCACCTCGCCGAACAGGTTGTCCATCACGTAGCGCCAGTGGCACAGCATGTCGAGGATGATGCCGCCGCCGTCCTGCTTGCGGTAGTTCCACGAGGGCCGCTGCGCCGGCGGGCGGCCGGACTGCGGATCGCCCTCGAACACCCAGTAGCCGAATTCGCCGCGCACCGAAAGGATACGGCCGAAGAAGCCCGCGTCGCGCAGCTTCTTCAGCTTCTGCAGTCCGGGAAGCCACAGCTTGTCCTGCACCACGCCGTGCTTCACGCGCGCCTTCTTCGCCGCCCGGTACAGGCTCACCGCCTCGGCAAGAGAGGTGGACACGGGCTTTTCGCAGTAGATGTGCTTGCCGGCGCGGATCGCGCGCTTGAGCAGCGTCGGGCGCAGTTGCGTGGACGCCGCGTCGAAGAACACCGCATCCTCCTTCGAGGCGAGCGCGGCATCGAGATCCGCCGTCCAGCGTCGCACGCCGTGCTGGCGGGCCAGCGCCTCGACCTTGGCGACGTTGCGACCGACCAGCAGCGGATCGGGCATCAGGCGCGTGCCGTCCTTGAGCGCCACGCCGCCCTGCTTGCGGATCTCGAGGATGGAACGGATCAGGTGCTGGTTCATGCCCATGCGCCCCGTCACGCCGTGCATGATGATGCCGATTCGCCTTGTGCTCACGCGGATTGCCTCTGAGGTTTCATTTCGCGCATCGAATCCCAGTCCGGCATCGCGCGACTCGCGTAGCCCGGGCAATCCAGCGAGCCGATGTCGAGCATGCCCTGTTCGATCTTCACGCGCACCGCGCCGTGGCTGCGCTCGTAGAGGTCCGGATGCGCAGCCAGAAACGCGTCCTGCTCGCCCGGCGGCAGCCCCGCCATGCCGTTTACGTAATGATGGCCGTTGCGCTCGACGTGCGTGAGTCCCAGCAGCGAAACCAGCGCCAGGTCCTGCTGCAACGCGAGCCCGGCCTGGATCGTCAGGTCTTCGCCGGACATGAAATAGCCCTCGCCCCACGCCGCGCAGCGCGCGCCATTGAGCAGCGACTTGTACAGGCCCTTGCAGGTCTTGGAGGAAACGCCGCGGTAGCCCAACGCCTTCGCGCGCGGAAAGGCATCCAGCGCGTCGTCCGACTCATCGATGATCACCGGTCTGTCGATATCCTTCACCGGCGATGCCAGGGCCTTCTGGCGCTTCACCGGCTGCTCGATGAAGAGCACGCTCGAGACCAGGCGCGCGAGGCGCACCTCGCCCTTCATCCGCGCCCAGAGCTCGGCCACGCCCTGCATGTCCTCGTATTGCTCATTGCCGTCGAGCGATGCGTGGTACCGGCCGGCGATACGGTCGAGCACGGCGGCGATGGCGACGAGGCGCTGCACGTCGGCGTGCGCGTCGCCTGCGACCTTCAGCTTGAAGTAGCGCTGGCCGTAGCGCGCCACCACCTCTTCGAGCGTTTCCGGCAGCCCGTCGCCCACCCTTTGCTTCTGGTCGGCCGCGGTGATCGGATCCACCAGTCCCACCGTGTGGCGCGCGGCGATCGAGACGCGGGATTTCAGCGAAGCGCAGTACGCGCCCAGGTCGATACCCTCGAAGCTGCCCGCCCCCACGAGGTTGGCCTGCACCGCGCAGTAGAACGATACGCCCAGTGCGCGGCACAAGGCGTCGAGCACCGCCCGATCGAGCAGCGCCGGGCCATAGTTCTCCACCAGGCCCCGCGCCGGCGATGCGTGCTCCCACGCGGTGCGCGCCTCGTGCGCGAGATAGGCGTCGCGCGCCACCGCCAGCGACCGGCGCAATTGCGCGTAGTTGTCCTCGTTGGACAGCGCCGGATCCTTGTCGAACCACTTCGGCGCGAGCAGCTCCGCGGCCGCCCCTTGCGACTCCCGGCCGTCCTCCAGGCGGATGCGCACGCGCGCGAAGGCCTGCGGCGACTCGGTGAGGGTCACCACGCCGAAGCGAAACGGCAGGCGCAGCCGCACGTCGCGCTCCTTCAGCTCGATTGCCGCAACGCGCAATCGCGGCGCGGCTTGACGTGAGGTCAATGGACTTCCTATGATTTAACCGTTTCGTTAATTTTCCTTGGAGCGGCGATGCCGAGTCAAGAACGCGGATTGGCCGGCGCCATCGGTTACTACGTCCCGAGCGCGCTGGTGATGCTCGGGCTGCTGCTCGCCTGGGAGCTGGGCGTGAGGCTCGGCGGCGTGAAGGAGTACATCCTGCCCACGCCCAGCGCCGCGTTCGAGGCGTTCTTCCGGCCGAACTACCAGTGGACCGCCAATTTCCTCGCCACGTTCTACGCTACCGTGGGCGCGTTCGTGCTCTCGGCGGTGCTCGGTATCGTGCTGGCGGTGGCGATCGTATGGCACGACATGCTGATGCGCACCATGATGCCGGTGCTGGTGTTGTTCAACACGCTGCCCAAGATCGCGCTTGCGCCGCTGTTCGTGATCTGGCTGGGCTACGGCATCTGGCCCAACATCGTCATCGGCACCACCATCGCGTTCTTTCCGATGGTGGTGAACACGGCGGTGGGGCTCGCCACCGCGGATCCCGAGATGCTCGAACTGGTGAGGTCGCTGAAGGCCTCGCGCTGGCAGGTGTTCACCAAGATCCGCTTCCCCAACGCCGTGCCCTACATCTTCACCGGCCTGAAGCTCGCCGCCACCATGAGCGTGATCGGCGCCATCGTGGGGGAGTTCGTCGCCTCCGAGCGCGGCCTGGGCGCGCTGATCATCACCGGCGGCGTGACGCTCGAGACGCCCTCGATCTTCGCCTCGCTCATCCTCATCTCGGCGCTGGGCCTTGCACTCTACGGCGTCGTCGTCGCCGCCGAGCACCTGGTCGCGCCGTGGGTATTCCGCGAACAAGCCGCCAACTAAGGAGAGCTCCATGAACCGCTTCACCGCCACCCTCGTCGCCGCGCTCGCCGTCGTCGCGCTGCCCGCCGCGGCACAGGACAAGTTCACCCTGCAGCTCAACTGGTTCCACCTTGCCGACCACTCGCCGATCTACCTGGCGCTGAAGAAGGGCTACTACAAAGAGGAGAACATCGACCTCACGGTGGTGCGCGGCTCGGGCTCCGCCGACAGCGCGAAGAAGATCGACCTCGGCCAGGGCCATGTCGGCATCTCGGACGCGCCGACCGTGCTCACCGCGATCTCGAAGGGCGCCAACCTGCGCATGGTGGCGGTGGTGTACGACAAGGCCGGTAACAACGTCTTTTTCAAGAAGAGCGCCAACATCCGCTCGCCCAAGGACCTGATGGGCCGCAAGATCGCCGCGCCGCCCGCGGATTCGCACCGCGTGCTGTGGCCCGCCTTCGCCGCCGTCAACAAGCTCGACCCGAACGGCGTGACGCTGGTCAACGTGAAGCCCGAGGGCAAGCAGGCGATCGTCGCCGGTGGCGATGTCGACGGCTCGTTCGACCTGTACACCAGCTTTGCCATCTGGGAAAAAGTGCTCGGCAAGGGCAACGTGGGGCACCTCCTGTGGGCCGACTATGGCCTGCCGATCTACGGCCACACCTACTTCGTCAACCGCGACCTGGAAAAAAAGGACCCGAAGCTGATCGAGCGGTTCCTGCGCGCCACGCACAAGGGCTGGCGCGACGCGCAGGCCAATCCGCGCGAAGCGATCGACGCCATGGCCGCGGTGGTGCCGGGCCTGGACGCGCAGGCGCTGTTCAACACCACGCCGCAGATCATGGACCTGTGCATCACCGAGCGCTCGAGGAAGCACGGCATCGGCTGGATCGAGCGCGACCTGATGCAGAAAACCATCGACATCACCTTTGCGCAGAACAAGCCCGACCGGCCGGTGAACGTCGATGAGGCGTTCACCAACGCCTACAACTCGAGGATCAAGCCGCTG